>CAIRSV010000353.1 GCA_903881265.1 uncultured Bacteroidota bacterium | reverse complement strand
TCGTATCGTTTATCTCGATATCGTTATACAGAGTGTAACTCAGTAGATGTAAGGTCTTGAAGGCTTTGTAAAAGGTTGTGTCTTTCTTTACCTTGTCGATAAAGGAAGGTATATCAAATCCTCCTTGTACTGCTTTAATCATTACCTCGTCAAGAATGATTCCCTGATACATCTTGTCGGTCGTGTCGGTTTGAGCCCTTCCTGCGAATGAAAATAAAACCAATAGAATCGAAAGGAATGAAGGCTGAACTTGTAACTTTAGCGAATCAATCCCTTTGTATGCGAAAAAAATATGTACTCCTTTTTGTTTCATTCTTCTTTATAAATCATCTCGTCTTCGGGGCTTCTGCCTTGCGTAGCGATACCATCGATATTCGCAAAACTACCATAGATATTACGATAACAGACTTTGTGACCCATATTATTTCTGCTCGAACAACACTTGATATTCGAAGCAAGATGAATAATGTCAATGCCCTTCGTTTTGATCTTGAAGGGCTTACGGTTGACAGCGTGAAAATAAATAATGTCGTGGCAGGGTTTACGCATCTTTCTCCAACATTGCTCATTCCATTGACTACATCGTTATTGAATCTGAATGACACTGCACTGATTGATGTCTATTATCATGGCGTGCCTGTGACTGATCCAACTTGGGGAGGATTTGCATTTACTGGCAATTATGGCTTTCAAATTGGAGTTGGGTTTAATGCGCAGCCACATTCATTCGGACGAACTTGGCATCCTTGTTTCGATAACTTTGTAGAGCGTAGCGCCTATGAATTTTTCGTTACCACAGAAGATAGCAAGGTCGGAATCTGTAATGGATTGTTGCTCGACAGTACAGTTAATACCGCTAATGCCACGCGCACATGGCATTGGAAACTCAATGAAGAAATTCCGTCATATCTCGCTTGCTTGGCTGTGTGCAATTATGTGTTTGTACATAAGGTGCTTAATGGTAATGCAGGTACTATCGACGCACTAATTACTTGCGAAGCGGCCGATTCAACTAATGTAACTGCATCGTTTGCCCATCTGCAGGAATCCTTTACAATGCTTGAGCAACATTTTGGTACGTATAGTTGGCCTAGGGTAGGCTATTCATTAGTGCCTTTTACAGCAGGGGCGATGGAACATGCGACCAATATCAGTATTGGGAAAGTGTTTATAGATGGTTCACTCAATTACGAAACGTTAATAGCGCATGAATTATCACATCATTGGTGGGGCGATTTAGTCACTTGCAGCAGCGCCGGTGATATGTGGCTTAATGAAGGTTTTGCGAGCTATTGCGAACCGTTGCATCTTGAACAGGTTTATGGGCATGATGCGTATTTGAGCGAAGTACGATCGAATCATTATGATGTACTTCGACGAACACATCTGACAGATAATGGCTACAGGTCAATTGCGAATATGGATAGCCTTTATACCTATGGTTCAACAGTATACAATAAGGGCGAAGATGCCATCCATACGTTGCGTGCCTATATGGGTGATGCGCTCTTTTTTTCGTCGTTACAATCTTTTTTAAATACACATAAATTTCAATCGATCAATACAATTCAATTGCGCGATTATCTAACAAGTCAAAGCGGCATCGATCTTACTGACTATTTTAAAAACTGGATATTAGCGGCAGGCTTCACACATTTTTCTATTGATTCGAGCAGCGTCACTCCGAATGCAGGCACGTACGATGTAAGTGTCTTTTTGCGTCAACGAAAACATCATTCAATCGATTACTATGATCACGTACCGTTGGAAATTGCCTTTTATGATCAGTATATGAATCGGTCGATTTATTCGCTGCAATTCAGCGGTCGGTGTATGCAGTTTAATGTGAACCTGCCTTTTAGTCCGGCTATGATTGTTATAGATCCTGAATCAAAAATCAGCGATGCGATTACAGAAGAGCAGACCGTCATTCAGTCGATTGGGAATATCACCTTCACCCTGGGCAAATTAAAAGTGATTACCAAGGCAATACCCGTAGCTGGTGACTCGGCCTTGTTTCGAGTGGAGCATAATTGGATAGCGCCTGACCGATTTAAAAGTGCGACATCGTTTCCAGGCTTTGTGCTATGCGATAACCGCTATTGGAAAATTGATGGCATTCATCTTTCAGCCCTGCAAGGAATCCTTCAATTTAATTATGATGCAGGTACCAACAATAACTTTTTAGATAGCACTTGGATAAAAAATACGGAAGATAGTATTCGTCTTTTTTACCGAAAAGACGCAAGTGAAGAATGGCAATTTGCCAATGATAGTTTGAGTGCAGGTAGTCTTGTTGATAAACGTGGAAATGTCTATGCGCGAGAAATCAAGGCGGGCGAGTATGCATTCGGCATAAAACGAAGTACGTATACAGATGTCATTCAAACCGATGCGCCAATAGGCGGATGTGGCGTGGTGAGTCAATTGAATGAAGCGAATGCATTGCCTTTGAAACATTGTATTGTGTATCCTAATCCTGCGTCCTCATTCATCACGATACGCGTTGCAGAAAGTATGCATACTCGATGGTTGATACAGGTAAGCGATTGTCTTGGAAGGGATATTCTTAAAAAGGAAATCGTTGTCGATAATTCTACCGTTGAGTTTGATATACAATCGTTGCCTGCGGGCATATATCTTATCAAGATGACAGATAGATCATCAGGAAAAAGTTGGAATGAGAAGGTTGTAAAGCAATAAGTGCGCTTGTTCTAAACACATGGGCGGAACTTAAAAATCAGCCGCATTTCCTGACTCATTCGATTCGATGCCTAATCTTTTTTCTAGATGATGTGCATGAATACCAAAATAGGATTTAGCGTTTTTTATTTTTTGTAAAATGCGCAAGGCGTCTGCAGGCTTAGGTCGTTGCTTTCGCTCTGCTACAATCATAATATTTTTTGGTGTATGGGCTTCTGAAATAAATTCGAATACTTTGGTACGATAGCCAGCATACTCAAGTATCAGCGCCCGCAAACTGTCGGTGATCATTTCGGCTTCTCGTTCTAAATAAATGCCATGCCGAAGGATGAAGTCAAGGTCGTTTTGTTTTTTGCCTTGTTCAATTTCATTCCTAATCTGTTTGTGACAGCAAGGTGCCACCACAATCAGGTCGGCCTTTGCCATAATGCCTTTATAAATAGCATCATCTGTTGCGGTGTCGCAGGCATGCAAGGCGATGAGTATATTCACGTTGTTGCATTCATACTCTTCGATACTGCCCTGTGCAAAATGCAATCCGTTGAACTTGTTTTTGATAGCTATGTCATTGCAGAGTTTCACAAGATCTTGCCGATACTCCACACCGGTAACGTGCGCGGTAATGTGCAGTTTGTGTTGCAAATAATCATACAAGGCAAACGTAAGATACCCTTTACCTGAACCCATATCAACTACCTTCAGTTCCTTGTCTTTTGGCAAATCGTTCAGCAAGGTGCTAACGAGTTCAATATAATGGTTGATTTGTTTGTATTTGTCTTGCGCATTTTTTAGCACTAAGCCATCGGCACTCGTGATATGCAGGTCGTGCAGATAAACGCTTGCATTGGCTTCTAGATGTCGTTTTTTAGTACGGTCGTGTGTGGCATCCGGTAATGAGGTATGGCTTGCCTTTAATTTGCGTGTCTTCCATTCTTGCTCAGCCAATTGCTCAAGTTGTAGGTCATACGAAAGGGTGAAAAGGTTAGCCCCCTTGAATCCACTGTTCAGGTAATCGAGTATTGTCAAGATGCCTTCGTTGATCGAATAATTTTTTACGATATCGCGTGTCTTGAATCGACATGTGAAGCTCAGTTTGTCCTGTTCCTTAATGATTACTTTTTTGACATAGACATTTTTCAATGCAGGTTCGTTACCCTTATAATGGGTCAATGTAAGTTTTACAAAAGTTTCGTCGAGTAAACTTTGTTCAATCGAAGCGATAAAGGCAGTACGTTGTTTAGTATGTGGCATGTGACGTGGTGAAATTACAACGTCGATTCGGGAAATGCATACAATAGGCAAGCAAATGAAAAAATAGTAGAATGGCTATAGTACAATTTCGCGATTTCAATTACTTTTACCACATGCACTCCTTTCACGAATTACACACCAAATTTGAGACGTTCTTTGCCGAACATCGATTTCCTGAATTTCCAGCAACGCTATATGAACCCTGCTCGTATCTGTTGAATATGGGAGGGAAGCGAATTAGACCTGTTTTATGTCTAATGAGCCATGAGTTGTTTGAAGAAATTGATGGTAATGCTATGAATACCGCGATGGCATTGGAACTTTTTCACAACTTCACACTGATGCACGACGACATCATGGATAATTCGCCTTTGCGAAGAGGGAAGACAACCGTTCATGAAAAATACGGCACTGCGACGGCTATCCTTTCGGGTGATGTGATGAATATTTTTGCCTACGAACATCTCAACAAGATTAATTCTCAACATATTCATTCGGTTATTCAATTGTTTAATATGACTGCCATTCAAATATGTGAAGG
>CAIRSV010000352.1 GCA_903881265.1 uncultured Bacteroidota bacterium | reverse complement strand
CGCCAATGTTTTTGACCAAAATAGAATAGGCGTATTGCTAGGTTATCGTTTCAACAAAAATCTACGAATTGAAGGTGGATATTTAAACCAAACACTGCAATATGGCAGACAAATAAACAGCAAACCTGTTTTTCAGTATAATCATGGGCTCATTATCAATGCAAACTTAACTATTGATTTGACAAAAAAACTATAACAAAAAACAAGCCTTAGCTCCTCGTTGCATAGATGATTAAGTAACGTGTCGTACAATCATACGCAGCAGAGCGCATACACGTTTACCCTTCAAAAATTTCCCTATTTAAACTAGTTCGACATGAATCAATACCAATAAAAGAGTTAGAAAACATGAGTCAAGAACAGTATTTTCATCATCCATTTTTCGGGCATTTAAAACTAAACAAAACAATCAAATTTCTAGAAATACATACCAATCATCACTTGCAAATAATACACGAAATTATTCATAGTCAACGTTGACATCGTATTCGACAATCAGCCACCAACTCCAATAAAAATGACTACACGATATTATCAAAACACAACAACATTAATATGCTGCATCTTACTTTTATTCATATCCAATAGCTCATTATACGCGCAAATAATATACACTGATATACCTGATGTTACACCGAATGCAACGTATTCGTTAGATTTAAATAACGATGGCAATAGTGACTTTTTAATTCAATTTGAATTGATCAATAAAATTTTGTGTATACCCCAGCATAACAATGCATATGCTGGAAATGTTGTTGCCGGCGTGCACTCACCATATGCATTGTCTACATCAACTACTATTTGCGATACATTAGCTACATGGTTTGATTCTAATAGCCCTGGCACAATGGCCTTTGGAACAAATATAGGTTATTGGGTAGCCGCATCAAATCGATACATCCCGTTAAAAATCATTGTAGGAACAAACACCTATTATGGATGGGCTCGATTAGATGTACTGCCATCATCTACATCGTTCACCATAAAAGACTATGCCTATGAGAGTACGCCCAATGCTTGCATAGAGACTAGCTCAAGCCTAGCAGGCGTAGATGAAAATTCAACACACAATAATTTTTCCATCTCGCAAAACCCATTCATGTCATCCACAACAATTCAGACAAGTCAACATCTTAACGATGCAACACTGACAATTTATAATACATATGGGCAAATTGTGAAGAAGGTAAAAAACATTGTTGGGCATACAATCTCTCTATCGCGCGATGCGCTGCCAAGCGGACTGTATTGCATTACACTGATGGAGAAAAACCAGCATCCCATCATAGAGAAATTGACAATTACAGACTGACAGTTATAAAAAATATATCATAGCTGAACGCAAATTCGTAATGCCCGCAACACCACAAATGAACACATCGAAATGGCGGTGATATTCAAACGAAATAGAAAATAAATCCTATCCTCATAAAGCAATTAAATCAAACTCACTACCTTTAACTAGACCATGTAAGTGCTTACAACAAAATGGGTCAATACAGGATAGCCAATCAAATACTTGACAATTCTACCATGAAATTACTCGTTCAAATCATACTTCTTCTGACTGCGTTGCCTTGTATGGGTCAACCCACAGGACATCAAAAACTGTTCTTAAAAATCACAGACAACGAGGACACGCTACGATTTGAACAACTTTTCAATGACCAGAAAGTACGTCGTAATACAAGCCTTTCCTATAAAAAATATCAACTATCAGACATCAGTGATAACAACACTGGATTTTCATATTATCCTGGAAATGGATGTATTCATAAAACCTTGATGACAGAGAATCATCGAATACAAATTATCAGGAACCGCATGGATACAATGAAAATTGAACTATTCAATGCGTTTAACGTTTACTTTCTCTGCATACCCTTTCAAAAAGGAACATTCAGAATGTATGTCAATGATGGTACAGAAAATCAATGGTACGTAAACACCCTGCCGTACTATGCCATACCTACCTATGCTCCAGTGTATGATATTACACCCATTGATTGGAGCGCATTTAAAGTGAAAAAAGATAAAAACGAACAAGAATACTTTATTTCATTACAATTTGAGAAACAACATCTTCTGGCCAAACCAGTCCTTCCAGAGGATGATCCAAATTTTAAAAACTCACGAAGAATACAAACACTGAGAGTTGAAACTGCTGATTATAATTTTGATGGTCAAAACGATTATCGAGAACACAAGCTCAATAACAAGAAGCAATGGAATTATTTCATTTATACTGATTCGACAGCAGGCTATGTGTTAGACAGTTTTATGAGCCAATTAGATATCACAGCATTTGATAGCATAACCAAAACGTTTCAAGTAAGGAAAAATAAAAAAATAAGTGACGCGTCTTCACAATCAGACACCTACGAATTTATACAAGGCAAACCTGTTATTGTAAAGAAAAACCTACCTGCATTACCACCAACGCATGATCTTCAAAAAGAAAAAGAAGCAACGCTGCAGTCGATTAAAACATACACTATTCATCCCTTTAAATTTGTGTTAGAAAAGAATACACCTAGTAATATCCCCGCTGAAAAAGGGTGTTACGCAAATAAAATTTTGGTGTACGAAACCTCTACTAACAAGCTTATGTATTCTTTAGTGGTAGTTGGTAATAAACTAAGAGAAACAGAAAATTGTGCAGACTCTCTGCAAATTGCAGATTACAATTTTGATGGATACCCTGATTTTAGAATTTGCAACTACAGTTTGACAGGCAAACACATCTATTATATTTACCATCAGCAACGAAATACTTTTTTAATAGAAAACACCTTAACTGAATTGAATGGCTTACAGTTTGATTTCGAAAAAAAAATAGCAACAGGTTTTACCGATAGAAAAGAATTTCCAGACTACCCGTCAAATACTTCTTACCAGTACTACATGGAAACGCTATTATTCGAAGGTAGCAAGTTAGAAAACATGACAGTCACTACCACAATTTACGGCGACCGATCGTATATATCGTCAATATGCAAATACATCAATCAAAAAAGAATCTACCCAGGAGACACCATAGGAATAGCATTACAACGAAAAAATGTATTGATTAAAAACGTAGAGCCCTTTAGATTTGAATTAGAATTTAATCCAGAAGAGAAAAAAACAAGTGGTGAAAAAGGAGCCTATGTAAAAGTATTAAACATCTATAAAGGCGACAGAAATGT
>CAIRSV010000351.1 GCA_903881265.1 uncultured Bacteroidota bacterium | reverse complement strand
GCCGTTTGCACATCGTCCTTCAGGTGTAACCGCTTCGCCTCCCAATAAAATTGTACCACCTTCTTCTTTCGCAACAGCGATACAATTCATCACTTTATCGAAATGCACTTTACTGACAACAGCACCTTGCTTTGATGCCTCTTGCAGCGGATCTCCTACAGTTAATTTTTTTATGCGCTCTATAAACTCCGCTTTAAATTTTTCATAGATGCTTTTATTAATGAGGATACGACTACCGCAAAGACAGATTTGACCCTGATTTGAAAAAGAAGATTGAACAGTTGTTCGCATCATTTTATCCCAATCACAATCAGCAAAAATGACGTTCGGATTTTTGCCCCCTAATTCGAGCGACAATTTTTTAAACATCGGTGCCGCCACTGACGCAATTTGTTCACCGGCGCGAGTGCTTCCTGTAAATGAAATGGCTTTTATTTTCGGATGAGCCACAATCGCACTGCCGCAACTCGGGCCATCGCCATGCAGGATATTCAATACACCATCAGGCAAACCGGCTTCGTTACAAATCTTACTCAATAGGTATGAACTAAGTGGCGTTACTTCACTCGGCTTCGCAATGACACAGTTACCCGCAGCCAATGCTGGCGCTATCTTCCAGGTAAAGAGATACAAAGGCAGGTTCCATGGCGATATACATCCTACAATGCCCACTGGCTGCCGAACTGTATAATTAATTGCCTTGTCTTCCATCACATGACTGTCCGTTGAAAAATGCATGATGGCTGTCGCAAAAAAACGAAAGTTGCTAGACGCTCTTGGAATATCAACCCGCTTGCTCAACCACAAGGGCTTGCCGTTATCCGTGGTTTCGGCCAAGGCGATTTCATCCAAATGCTCGTCGATTAATTCCGCTATTCGGTTGAGGATTTTAAACCTA
Source organism: uncultured Bacteroidota bacterium (assembly GCA_903881265.1). GTDB lineage: Bacteria > Bacteroidota > Bacteroidia > Chitinophagales > Chitinophagaceae > OLB11. The sequence goes on along the minus strand of CAIRSV010000351.1, from coordinate 5,404 downwards.
AATTCAGGCGTGCTTACACTCCAAGATGGAAATGCTTTTTCGGCTGCAGCAACAGCAGCATCTACATCATGGCTATTGCTATTTGGAATTTGCCCAAACACTTCACCTGTAGCCGGATTGATATTTTGCAGATAGGCATTTGATAAGGGTTCGACAAACTCGCCACCGATATAATTCTGTATTGATTGATAATTTGAAAGGTTCATATGTATTTAGTTGGCGGATGAATGTATTTACTCGTAGTCTACTTTTTCTTCATAAAAATTTGGAATAAACACATCGACAGCGCATGAGTGAATAATTTAGATGTCGCTGCGTCACTTAGATCGACCCTGTTCGTCCACCATCCACACAAATACTTTGTCCGGTGATATAACTAGCAGCGGGCGTAGCTAAAAATGCAGCCATCGCGGCAATCTCTTCAGGCTGACCAAAACGTGCCATTGGAATTTCATGCAACATATCAGCTTCTACATCCTTAGGGTCGGTGTGCGTCTTTTGTGATTTGTTTTCGATGATAGACGACAAACGAAGCGTAGCCGTCGCACCCGGTAATACATTATTGACAGTGATACCAAATTTAGCTACTTCATTCGCCATGGTTTTGGCCCAACCGGCCACAGCAGCGCGGGTGGTATTACTAACGCCTAAATTTGGCAAAGGCACCTTCACCGAAGTCGACACAATATTGATGACACGTCCATACCCTGCCAACTTCATTCCTTCTAATAAGAACGTTGTGATATTGTGATTATTAATCAGATGCAGATTCAACGCAGCAAGAAAATCAGTGTCCTTGGCGTCGGTAATTTTTCCTGAAGGCGGACCGCCCGTATTATTAATCAGAATATGCACCGTGTTAGTTGTTGCAAATTCACGAATAACCGACTTTACATGTTCCGTATTGGAAAAATCAGCCATCAGGTATCGATGTGTCTGCCCTTGCGATGCATCTAATTGAGACAGCGCTTTTTGCAGACTGTCTTCATTACGTGCCACTAATACACAATCAGCGCCGAGCAATGCTAGCTCCTTCGCAATGGCCAATCCTATTCCTTGTGTGCTTCCGCAAATCAGTGCTAGTTTCTTCTTAAGCGATAATTCCATTCTATTATAATGCCCGTTTTTTATGCTGTTGTTTCTTCAACTTCTCCATTTGATTATCCAAATTCAAACCAAATCCAATAGTAAATAAGCGTGCATCAATGGTATTGAGACTTTGTACCGACTGATGAAAGAAATTATTCAAGTAATAGGATGCAGTAACTGAAACACCTTGCACTGAGATACCTGCAAATACGGAAGGAAAGAAAAGCGAAGTCTTGTCACTAAAAAACTCGCTTTGCTTCGTCTTCGATTTTCCATTCATGGTTTTCCATCTGTAATTGAACGCCATATTTAAATCGGCACCAACTTTCATAATGACTTTCTTATTTGCCATATATACTTTCACACCTAAGGGCGCTCCTAATGTATATACCCTATGTTTACGAGTAGTATCGTTTTCTCTAATGATTAATCCAAGGTTTTTGATAGCCAATCCCGTGAAAATATTGAGGTGATTACCCAGTTTCATATTGGCATCCACAGCGGTATTAAAAAAATAGGTAAACCTCGGAATAGTCGACATTGAAACACCCTGACTTTCTACTTTTGCAAATTGCAGAATACCGGATTCAAACCCGGAGGTGAAGGTTATCAATTTTGTTTTCGAGGCATCAGTCACATGTGAATCTTGTGCCGTGGCTAGGTTACTCATAAAAAAGAGTACAGAGAACATCAGAACATTTGTACGCATTGTAATAGGTTTAATTTTTGTGCAAAATACCAATTTTTTTTAAATAGTAGAATACTGAAAAAAAATCTGTTTCCTGTATTTTATAGCTGCGCCTGTCTCGCTCTCACTTCTTTCATTATATTTGCCCATTAATTTTCTATCGCTATGCTGCAACTTCAACTTCTCCGAACCCAGAAAGATCATGTGATTGATCGTTTAAAAGTAAAAAACGTCAGTGACCTATCAGTAGTGGATACAGTATTAGCGCTCGATGAAGAACGTCGTAAAATACAGACCGAGAACGACGACTTTTTAGCAAAGATCAATACTGCTTCGAAAGAGATAGGCAAATTGATGGCTGCAGGAAATAAAGACGAAGCAGAAAAAATGAAAGCGGATGTAGCTAGATATAAAGAATCAAGCAAAGTGCTTGGTGAAAAATTAGCACAACTCGAAAAGCAACAGCATGATGAATTGGTCAAACTTCCTAACCTCCCACACGAATCTGTTCCCTTGGGCAAAACCCCTGAAGAGAATGAAGTGGTGCGCATGGGCAACGATATACCAGTCTTATATGAAGGCGCTGTGCCGCATTGGGAACTAGCGAAAAAATATAATCTCATCGATTTTGAATTAGGCAATAAAATAACTGGCGCCGGCTTTCCTGTCTATGTCAATAAAGGCGCCCGTTTACAACGCGGATTAATTAATTACTTTTTAGATTTCAATGCCGGAGCTGGCTATATCGAACATCAAGTACCGCATATGGTCAATGGCGATTCAGCCTATGCAACTGGACAGCTACCTGATAAAGAAGGTCAGATGTATCATGTAACAGTAGATGATTTTTATATGATACCGACGGCCGAAGTACCTGTCACGAATATCTATCGTGATACCATCGTGAAAGAAAACGAACTGCCAATTAAGCTGACCGCCTTCTCTCAATGTTATCGTCGTGAAGCAGGTTCTTATGGCAAAGATGTGCGCGGCTTAAACCGCCTTCATCAATTCGACAAAGTTGAGATCGTACAATTTTCGCATCCATCAACTTCGTACAGCGCATTGGAGGCAATGGTAGTGCATGTCGAGAAGCTCATTCAAAGTATGAATATGCCGTATCGTATCCTTCGTTTATGCGGTGGCGATATGAGTTTTGCGTCGGCCCTGACCTATGATTTTGAAGTATTCAGCACAGCGCAACAACGATGGCTGGAGGTAAGTTCTGTGTCTAATTTCGAAACCTTCCAAACCAACCGCGCTAAAGTGCGTTATAAGGATGAAAGCGGTAAAACACAATTAGTACATTCATTGAATGGCTCTTCCTTAGCCTTACCAAGAATACTCGCTTGCCTGCTCGAAAATAATCAGACAGCAGAAGGTATTAAAATCCCAGAGGTCCTTCTGCCATACGTAGGATTTGATATAATTAAGTAAGCATTTTTCTTTCAAGAGCAGTCATCTAATATTGACTTCTTTCGTTAACTACTTGCATTCACATCACTTGATGCGAATCGATTTTTTCTGTGTCGAAAAGGCACCAAAATAACCTAGTGCTTGATTAGACCAATTCGAAATAGGATTAGCCGGAGCCGCACTGTTATTGGCGTCGCCGGTAATGATATCGCTCAAGGTAGTGTAATAATCAAAGACATTCTTATCCATACTCAAGAGCTCCACATCCATGGTATCATCGATATCGCAGAAAGCACTGAATACAGGCGCATGAACATATTCGCCATCGCGCAATTTATCATCCAACAAATACAAATCAAATGGTTGGTTCTGAATAGAATCGTTCTTGGTGACAATAATGCGGTAGTAATTGCCAACACCAAGACTGTCCTGAAAATGAGCCGTCATCAAATAGGGATCTATCTTACCGCCACCGAAGCCACCAGTAAATTTTTTATACGTCAGCGAGTCCATCACAGGCGATATGGGAAGATAGGAAGTGGCCGTAAACGTCTTGCCTTCCGCAACAACTGAAAGTGTATACGTTGTGTTGGCCGTTGCCGTATAATTAGCTAACTCATACCATCCGTTTCCGGTGGATACTAGCGCTTGCGCAGGATTGCCATTGGCCGACAATGATACATCAGCACCCAACACAGCGGGTATCAATCCAGGATTAAAATAACTTGTCGTTTGAGTGATATGCACCTTAAAATCATGCGCTCCTTCGTATAGGTTGGCTTCGATGACTACTTGCGGATTCGCAGTATTCAAGTCGACATGAATCACTTTCTGACACGATGTCAAGCATACGATTGCGATGGTGATGATGCGTATATTTTTCATGGTTGATTAAAATTTAAAATTGTACGAAATAGAAGGTATCCAACGAAAGAGTGATGTTTGCAAGGCTTCGCTCTGTTGTGGATTATCGGCATTTTGTTGGAACGAAATCGAATACGCATTTTCTCTACCATACGCATTATACAACGAGAAATTCCAACTTGATTCCTTCTTGTCGGTCTTCGCTCTAATCCACGTAACTCCAATATCTAAACGATGATAATCAGGCATACGATACCCATTTCGCTCGGTATAATAAGGCACTGTAAAACCGTTTGCTATATATTTCCCTGAAGGAAACGTCACTGCCGACCCGGTATAATAAATCCAATTTGCAGACACCTTTATTTTTTTCGTCAGGTCATACATACCCACAATAGCGATATCGTGGATACGATCTTGTCGAGCTGAATATTCCTTACCCTCATTGATATTGTCAAACTTGCGCAAAGATCGCGACAAGGTATAACTTACCCATCCTGTCAATCGACCTGTTTGTTTGTGTATATAAAATTCAGCGCCGAATGCACGTCCATTGCCATATTCAAGTTCTGATTCAAGTTCTGCATTCGTAAATAAATCAGCACCGTTTTTATAATCAATCTGATTTTTCAAAATCTTGTAATAGCCCTCTACCGAACATTCAAACATATTATCCTTGAAATTTCTAAAATAACCAATTGCGGTCTGATCAGCAATCTGAGGCTTTACATTGTTACTGCTCGGCACCCAAATATCAGTCGGCGATGAGGTAGTTGTATTCGACAACAAATGCATGTACTGATAATTGCGATTATACGAAGCTTTTACCGAGCTCACTTCATTCAACTGATACCGTCCTGAAAGTCGTGGTTCGAATCCGCCATATAATTTTATTGTCTCTCCATTAGCATACATTGTTTTCGTTAGTTGGCTGCCCTTCGCATCATAGGTATACGCTGGACCTGGTCCGATATAATCGAAGACCGAATACCTTACACCATATTTCACAGTAATCTTATCGCTGATAGTCTGTTCGTTTTGCAGATAAACGCCTCCTTCTAGCGCATACCGGTTGAGTAAGGTGTCAGGTATATTCAAACCAGTGCCTGAAAACTCAGTCGGGCGAAACGTATGATGCATCGCATTGAAACCGAATTTGATAGTATTTTTCGAGTTCGGGAAAAAATTAAAATCCTGTTTCATATCATAATCGCGGATCGATGATTTAATTTCAAAGCGCTGATCATCAAAACCTACTTTGATACGGTAACTATAATTGCTATAGATCAATGATGTATTCGAAAAAACCTTACTGTTGATCACATGATTCCATCTGACCGTCGCTGT
>CAIRSV010000350.1 GCA_903881265.1 uncultured Bacteroidota bacterium | reverse complement strand
ATTATCGACCAACTGCTGGGGCACCATTTGCGCTTTGTCAGTATAGCAATATAACCTTTGGACAAGGCTTAACTGTGAGTGGTTGCTCGGCACCTATTTTTGACTCAGTCACAATTACATTTACAATAACAGGTCCATGTGTCGATAATATTGGTTCAACGGGCAACGGCACATCGGCTGGACTTCCTGCAAATGCGTCAGACCAATATGCCTGTAATTTTGCGAATGGCATTCTGCCAACCTTACCGTTAGGGACGTCATTTTATACAGATGGCCTATTGACAGTCACAAACTTAAATACGGCAGTGGCTGGTTCTTGGGGAAGTGAAATGCGGATGAATATATTTGGCGGTTCATCACCAGTCGGGGCGAATCTATATTCACCTGGCCTTGTCGGAAATCCAACGAATGGAGCGAGTTCCAATTTTACCTATTCAAGAATAATCCCACCGACACAGTTGTCAACTATTTTTTCGTCATTATCAGGAGGCAGCAGTTTGAAGTTGGGCTATTGGGAAAGTTATAATGACAATTTTTCCTTATCAGATATCGGCATTAATGCAGGTGGAACAACTGTTGCTAAATTGAAAATCTATTATCAATATGTACCACCGGCGTTTCAATGGTATGATGTGCCAACAGGCGGTGTGAGTTTATATTCGCTATCACCGTTTAATCCGTTGCAATATCCAAATTCAGTGGTCAACAATTCAAATGTGCCAGGTGATTATACTTTTTATGCCGCTTGTTTGGGTTTAAATAATTGCCGGGTGCCGGTAAAACTATCCGTTAAAACTACACCAATAGCAGTGCAAGATTCGATGATGGCTTGCGAATATGCAGTAGGTGCCAATAATGCTATTTTTGATTTGCCTACACGTAACAGTATCGTTTCAGGTGGTTTATGGCCAGCCGCCAACGTTGAATGGTATGGCGATCAATGGTTGCTTATTCCTGTAGCTACACCAACGACAGATACAAGTAGCACGAACGTCATTTATTCAAGAGTATTCTATACGTATGGTACATTGCAATGTGCTACGTCTGATACGATGTCGTTGCAGGTAGTTTCAATCCCACAGTATTCACTACCTATTTACACTGGATTTGCATGTGCCCCGAGTGCGATTGATATATCTTCACTCATTAGCATTTTCCCGCCAACAGGCAATGATACCTTGTTTTTTAATGACCCTTTATTTACATCGCCTTACACAGGAAACCCTCATGCAATTAATGTAGCAGACACCTTGTATATGATTGTAAAAACATCTAATAGTGCGGCTTGTAAAGATTCGGCCACGGCTTATATCGATGTCTTAGCAGCCACCAATAATATTGCCAATCAAGATCCAGGTAATTTTTCGGTATGTGGTTCAGTTGGTTGCGGTACCATCGGCTTGTCGAATGGAAATACAGCGACCCTGTACACAACAACCGATTGTCGACGTATTGCTACCGTAACAGATGACCCTACCGACTTGATTAACTTAGGTAATGTGAGCATTTGTCAGGATATCGATTGTGCAGTTGGTAATGTCAATGGGCAGCCTTATGTCAACCGTCATTATGAAATTACACCTACAACAAATGGAAAGGCGCAGGTTTGTCTGTATTATCTTCAACAAGATTTTGATGATTATAACAGTGCCGCTTTCCCTTCATGGCCTATGATGGATCCAACTGTCAATTTGTGTATCAATCAAGTCGACAATGGCGATATCAATACACCTGGCCATACAGCTATTTCAATTCCTAATGCAGCGATTACATCCACGTACGATCCATTGACTACAGTATGGACCGTATGTTTCCCTGTTGATAGTTTCTCCTATTTTTATTGTGCAACGTGCAATGATTTTAATATTCCATTGCCAGTTAGCTTACTGAGTTTTGAAGGAAAACGTACGAACGGAAGTTCCGTGTTGAACTGGGCAACGTCAAGTGAGCAAAATAACAGCCACTTTATTGTGGAAAGAAGCAAGGATGGTAAATCATTCAGCGCATTGTCTTCAGCAATTAATAGCAAAGGAATGAATGGCAATAGCAATGTGAAATTGGACTACACTTATACCGATGACGTTCCAATGAAAGGTCATAATTACTATCGCTTACGACAAGTTGATATTGATGGTCATTTTAGTTATAGCGGCACTGTGGATGTATACTTTGGCACTGAAACCTTCGTGACGATGTATCCAAATCCTGTGAACACTGAATTGACAGTGGATATTACAACGCCTGAATCGTCAAGAGCACAAGTAAAAATTATGGATGCGACAGGCAGGGT
>CAIRSV010000349.1 GCA_903881265.1 uncultured Bacteroidota bacterium | reverse complement strand
TATGATGCGAACAACTGTTCAATCTTCTTTTTCAAATCAGGGTCAAATCTGTCTTTGCGGTAGTCGTATCCTCATTCATAAAAGCATCTATGAAAAATTTAAAGCGGAGTTTATTGAGCGCATAAAAAAATTAACTGTAGGAGATCCGCTGCAAGAGGCATCAAAGCAAGGTGCTGTTGTCAGTAAAGTGCATTTCGATAAAGTGATGAATTGTATTGCTGTTGCGAAAGAAGAAGGTGGTACAATTTTATTGGGAGGCGAAGCGGTTACACCTGAAGGACGATGTGCAAACGGCTATTTTATTCAACCCACCATTATTGAAGGATTGGGCGCTCATTGTAAAACCAATATGGAGGAAATTTTTGGACCTGTGGTTACACTGCAGACTTTTGAAACGGAAGAGGAAGCCCTGGCATTAGCCAATGCAAGTAATTACGGATTGGCCTCGACCATATGGACACAAGATATAGCAAGAGCGAATCGTGTGGCATTGAAAATCAACACAGGTATTGTGTGGATTAATTGTTGGTTACTTCGCGATTTGCGAACACCATTCGGAGGCATGAAAAATAGTGGTGTGGGACGTGAAGGAGGTTGGGAAGCCTTGCGTTTCTTCACTGAAACGAAAAATGTTTGTGTCGAGTTGTAATGACAGGGATGCCGCTTATTTTATAATCTTGCGTTCTCTGAGAATGTCTTTTACTATTCCTAAGCGCACCGTTTTTATATCCATCGTAGTGTCTTTCGTTTCCATATTCAACGCAAAGAAGTACGGCTTGAAATTGGTTTCTTCCTTTTTTGTAATGACACCTGTTTGTGTTTCTTTACGTTCAACAAAGCCAACTACCCAGGCGAGTGTTCGCTCATCATGTTGGCTGGTTCCGGTTTTGAAATAGAGGCGATAATCTGCATTGTCTTCCTGTAACATAAGACTGCGCACAATACGTTGCGAGCGCTGCGAAAATGGGAGCTTGTCGAAATACAGTTTCTTCATCAAACCTACTTGTTCATCTGCTGAAATTTTTAATGTGTCGTTTAGCCAAAATTCATCGATATTACCTCCGATACGGCGGTTGCCATATTTTACTGAATCCATCCATTTTTGCATTTCAACGGCACCGATACGGCGAGCGAGCTCCTGATAATAAGGCAAACAACTTACCTTGAACGCTTCACGCATATCCATATTTTTGTTCCACTCTTCATGATGACGGTCTATGCCATCCCATGGAATAGCCATAGTTTCATCGGCAGCAATATTGGTTTCTAAAGCAATCAATGAATGCATAATTTTAAATGTAGATGCAGGCGTATACGGTGTTGCAAGTCTATTTAAGTTATAATAAAACACCTGCTCGTGACTGTTATCTGCCAATTCGAAGCAAACCGAATCAACATTGTATTTTTTAAAGATGGAAGCCCATTGAGTTTGTTCCTGAATGTTGTGACGTTTGCAAGAGACGAAGAACAAGGATATAAGTAGAATGTACAGACCTATTTTTTTCATACGGCAAAGGTAGATGACAAAATAGAACGAAAAAGAGTTTGGGTTTAAATAATTTCATTGATGGGTAGTAAGTAAAGATGAAGTCAAGAAAAAATATTAGTTACTTTTGCCGCAAACCTAAAAAACATGTCAGAACGCACAGAAATAGCATCGCTCGGCGAATTCGGATTGATAGAACACTTAACTAGAGAGAATGAAACGAGAAATGTCAGCACCGTATTAAGTATTGGTGATGATGCAGCCGTGATCGATACGTTTGGTAAGCAGATGGTTGTGACGACTGATATGTTGGTTGAAGGTGTTCATTTCGATCTGATGTATACGCCCCTCAAGCACTTGGGTTATAAGGCCGTCATTGTGAATTTGTCAGACATTTATGCGATGAATGCCGAGCCAACACAGATTACACTGAGTATAGCCGTTTCAAACCGGTTCAGTGTTGAGGCCCTGGATGAATTTTATGAAGGTGTAAATTTGGCGTGTGAACGTTATGGTGTTGATTTGGTGGGCGGCGACACAACCTCGTCTCAGAAAGGCTTTGTAATTAGTGTGACTGCCATCGGTGAGGTAGAAGAAAATAAATTCGTGACTCGCAGTGGTGCCAAAGAAAATGATTTGATTTGTGTGACTGGTGATCTTGGCGCTTCTTATCTTGGCTTGCTTCTGATGGAACGAGAAAAACAGATTTATGTTGAGAATCCAACTATTCAACCCGATTTCGAACAGCATACGTATATCATCGAACGACTTTTAAAACCCGAAGCTAGACGCAAAATGATAGCTTGGTTTAAGGAAAATAATCTTACCCCGACATCGATGATTGATATCAGCGATGGCTTAAGTTCAGAGCTACTTCATATCTGTAAACAAAGTGAAGTAGGCTGCACTATATATGAAGAGAAGCTTCCTATTCATGAGCAAACCAATGAAGGCGCTGCCAAATTTGGTATAGCAGCCACCACGTGCGCCTTAAACGGAGGCGAAGATTATGAGTTGCTGTTTACGATTTCGCCGGATGATTTTGAAAAGGTAAAAGAATGCGAATTGTTGCATATCATTGGTCATATTACCAAACCTGAAGAGGGCAGCGTGTTGATCACAAACGGTAATAATCGAATCAAATTATCAGCACAAGGTTGGAATCATTTAAAAAATATATAGGATTGATAAGAAAGTTACATATTTTTAGCTAAGTTTGTTATCCATTCATTGAATTATGAAACAAGTAAAACTCGTTTTTAGCACTGTCTTTATTTTTGTACTCCTCGCAACGGGCGTCGTCTTTCATGCCTGTGTCAAGGATCCTTGCAAAGACATCAGTTGCAAAAACAACGGCGTATGCCGCGACGGCCGCTGTAAATGTCCGATAGGATTTGAAGGTCCGTATTGCGATGCAAAAACCTACGAAAAGTTTATCGGTACTTGGCAAGGTACTTACCGCTGTAATGGCTCAGTACCTGATGATCGGACTGTCATCGTTGCTCCAGGAACTCAGCCAAATGCTATCAGTGTATACAATATTTTCACCCAAAATAGCGCCATCAGCGCCACTGTCGACGGGGATAAGATTAGTATCAATGAGCAAACGATTGGCAGTACAGTGTACAAAGGAAGTGGCTATATCGAGGGGATTTACATCACTTTGTTTGTCGAACAGAAGGACAATACAACAGGCATGTACGCAAATTGTGTACTGAATGCCACTAAATTTGTTCAACAATAATAATTAAGAATGAAGAAGACCATTATATATACCTCTTTTACAATATTGTCCATTTTTGGCATCTTATCTTATTTTACATCTTGCAAACCTAACCCTTGCGTTACTCGAGCTGTTGAGTGCAAAAATGGCGGCGCGTGTTATGACGGAGAATGTCAGTGCGCAGCAGGATATGAAGGGGATAGTTGTCAGTACCGCGTTAATGAAAAGTATAATTCCTATTTTGCTTGTATCCGCACAAGACTGACCAATGGTACGTTGGTGGATGATAATGATGATACATTGCGGGTTAAAGCATTGAATGACAGATTCTCCATACAATTTTATTCTGTTCGCGATTCGCTTTATGACGTGGTCAATGCAACCGTGAATGGGAATTATGTCACGATACCCAATCAAACAAGATCACAAGGAACATTCACTGCTAGCTATACAGGTAGTGGAAGTTTGAATAGTGGTGTGTTGACCATTACCTTATTCAAATCTTGGAATAATGGTGGGCCGATGACATCTAAAACGACTTACGTCGGATATAAATACCAGTAATCTTTGGAAGTTTAAAATTATGTCCTTACTTTTGCCCTCCTTTTAAAAACAGGAATAAAATTAGATTAGTATGAAACGTACATTCCAACCTCACCGTCGCAGAAGAAAATCAGTACATGGATTCCGTACCCGTATGGAAACTCCTAACGGACGCAGAGTATTAGCAGCACGTCGTAGAAAAGGACGTAAAAAATTAAGTGTTTCCGACGAGAGTCGTTTGAAATAATAGTTGTCTATGACGAAGCCTTTCTCCTTATCGAAATCCGAGAGGTTGAAGAGCAAAAAAGATATTGATACGCTTTTCCTTTCAGGGAAAGCGTTTTTTGTTTTTCCCTTTAAAGTATTTTACCGCTTCATTGAAAACGAAGCGGTGGCAGAACCATTATTATTTGGGGTCACTGTGCCAAAAAAAATTTTTAGGCGAGCCGTTGACCGTAATGCAATCAAACGTAAAGTGAGGGAACTCTATAGGGTCAATAAGCCTGAACTGAAAACCATGCTGTCGGCCCAACATAGAACACTTCATATTATGCTTGTGTATGTCGACAAGACCAATATGTCGTCGAAGGATATGCAGCCTTTACTAATCAATGTGCTGAAAAAGGTGCATCAACTTAGTGCTGAACCCCTTATTTAAATTTTTGAATTCGTTCTTTTTGTAGTGAAGAGTAATCTTTACGGATGATGGCATCCAAGTCCTCTTCAATAGATGTATTGACACTTTCAACAATTCGACCGACTTCTCTGAATTGATGCATGACAATGATAGTAGGAATATTTTTGATACCATACAAGGTGGCTTCAATATTTAAGGCTTCCTTGTTGCGATTCACGCCATACATTTCGATAGCATGCATATCAAGACCAGCCTCGACAAGCACCTTGTAAAATTTCGGCAGCAAGTCTTTCGTATCACCACACCAAGTGCCTGCAAAAACTACAAATCGGTAATCGCCTGAAATTTTACTAAGTTCATCAACAATGTTTCTGTTGGGTTGATATGATTTTGCGTTGGTTTCAAACCAATTACATGATGTTTCATTGATGATATTATCGAACGTAATTTTACCGCGGAGCAATACCTTACCTGTTTTTTTATCTTCCTCTCTCACAAAATCCTGTGCCATCATCGATTGTATGCTTAAAAAACTTATGAGTACGAGTATAATTTTTTTCATTCTTCCTAACGTATTTGTTTATTGTATATTCTTCTTCAAATCTAGTAAAAACTCTCTTATTTTTTCTAAATTCTCTACCAAAGTTTTATCGTCCTTGACTTTCTTTTTGTTGTTTTTCAAATGTTCTCTAGCGCCTTCGAGCGTCATCCGTTTTTCTTTTACAAGATGAAACAGCAGTTTAAGATTGGCGATATCAGCTTTATTGTAATAGCGGTCGCCCTTTTTATTCTTCTTTACATTGGCCAATTGATTCGGAAATTCTTTTTCCCAAAACCGCAGCAGTGAAGCGTTTACGTGAAACATCTCGGCCACTTCAGTAATAGTATAATAGACCTTGGTAAGCTTGGCTTCATCAATTACGACTTCCCTCTTATCTTCCTGTAAGAGTTGCATCTGTTCGAAAAGTGAAAGTTGTTGCATGTGAGGATAAAGGTAATCAGAAATTGACATGTAGGCAAACACAATGAACTTACGTATTCCAATGAGAAGTTGAAAGCGTGCTTGTCTGACGAAGCTATTTTTAGAAATTGATAATACGTTTCCGCTTTCACTGAGTTTATACTGACAGTGTAGGCTATGATTTTTCTTGTATCGCCAATACGTCCTTACGCTTTAGGCTGCTTGACGTTTTGCCTTGTTTGACTTTCGATGGAAATGCAGATTGTTTTTCTACAGCCATTTCACAGGCTGTTATTTCTATTGCTGTGATTGGTTGTTAGGATACTAGTTGAGTTTTTTCAACCTAACATATCGTGTATGCAATGCGGAGTGAATTGATTGGCATACGCTGCTATCGTAAAATGGAAGTAGGTTCTTGGTGCAGGATACAAAGAAGGAATAAGTCTGAATTTTAAACCTTGATTACTTATTTTTGCGAGCATTAAACTATTTTATTCTTCATGCTGACATCATCAGAAATACGACAAACCTACTTGGATTTTTTTAAAAGCAAAGGCCATCATATTGTACCAAGTGCACCTATCGTGGTTAAAAACGACCCGACCTTGATGTTTACCAATGCCGGTATGAATCAGTTTAAAGACATTTTTCTCGGCAATCAAACATCAAGTTATCCGCGTGTTGCAGATACACAGAAATGCCTGCGTGTAAGCGGCAAGCACAACGACCTCGAAGAAGTGGGCGTTGATACGTATCATCATACCATGTTTGAAATGCTTGGTAATTGGAGCTTTGGCGACTACTTCAAGAGAGAAGCTATTGCGTGGAGTTGGGAATTGTTGACCGAAATATATAAATTGGATAAAGATCGATTATATGTGTCAGTTTTTGAGGGCGATGAAAAAGAAGGTATACCCGCTTCAACGATTGCATTGGAAGAATGGAAAAAGTTGATCGATGATAAAGATCATATTGTGTATGGCAACAAAAAGGATAATTTCTGGGAAATGGGTGATACAGGCCCATGCGGGCCTTGTAGTGAAATTCATGTCGATATGCGCAGCGATGAAGAGCGTATATTAATTCCTGGTCACAAGCTGGTCAATGCGGATCATCCGCAAGTCATTGAAATCTGGAACAATGTGTTTATTCAATATAATCGTAAAAAAGACGGGTCATTAGAAGAACTTCCGGCAAAACATGTGGATACGGGAATGGGTTTTGAGCGCTTGGCTCGTGTGATACAACAAAAGAATTCGAACTACGATACAGATATATTTACACCGACAATCGAAGCAACAGAAATCATTGTTTCAAAAAAATACGATTTCAGCGACAACAAGCAGGCTGTGGCTTTCCGCGTTATTGCCGATCATATTCGTGCGATTAGTTTTGCGATTGCCGACGGACAATTGCCTTCCAATACTGGCGCCGGTTATGTAATACGACGAATCTTGCGCAGAGCTGTTCGTTATTATTTTTCATTTCTCGATTATAAGCAACCGCTGTTAAGTCAGTTGTTGCCGTTGATTGCCACGCAATTCGAAAACGTATTTCCTGAATTAAAACAACAAGAAGCCTTTGTGCAAAAGGTCATCTTTGAAGAAGAGAATGGATTCTTGCGCACACTCGACAGCGGCTTGAAACGTATTGATGATTATTTTAAACTCGAGAATCCAAAAAAAGAAATCGAAGGTCAAGTGGCTTTTGAATTGTCTGATACCTATGGGTTTCCGCACGATCTTACAGCGCTAATTGCTAGCGAACGAAATTGGACGGTTGATGAAGCTGGTTTTAACGCTGCGTTATTGGAACAAAAAACACGTTCCCAAAAAGATTCTATGGTTGATAAAGAAGATTGGATCATCGTCAACGACAGTCATTCGGTAAAATTTGTCGGGTATGATCAGACAGAAGCCACCACAAAAATTAGTAAGTATAGAAAAGTGAGTGCCAAAGGAAAAGATCAATATCAAATCGTATTAGAAGAAACACCTTTTTACGCCGAGAGTGGCGGACAAGTGGGTGATACAGGCACTTTAATCATTGGTAGTGCGCAATTGATGGTGACCGACACCAAAAAAGAAAACGATCTTATTATTCATTTTGTAGATGAAATTGTGGGTGATCTTACTGGTGAAGTCATTGCGCGAATCGATACATCGGGTCGCCGAAAAATTCAGCGTCATCATACATCAACACATTTATTGCAAGCCGCATTGCAACAAGTATTGGGTAAACATATCGCTCAAAAAGGAAGTTTGAATAATGCTGATTACATGCGATTCGATTTTTCTCATTTTGCCAAAGTAACGGATGATGAAATAGCACAGGTTGAGAAAATCGTCAACCAGAAAATTCGTCAGAATATTCCTGTCGTGATAAAAAGTTTGCCCAAAGATGACGCTATGCAATTAGGTGCTATGGCGTTGTTTGGTGAAAAATATGGCGATGTGGTTCGTGTTGTCATCATCGACCCTGCATATTCGATAGAATTATGCGGCGGCACTCATGTGGCTAATACGGGTGAACTAGGCATGTTTAAAATTACAAGTGAAAGCGCTATTGCCGCTGGTGTTCGTCGTATCGAAGCGCTTGCTGGTTGTAAAGCCGAAAGCTATATCAATGCGCAGATGACGATATTGAATGATATCAAAACACAATTCAAGAATCCAAAAGATTTGATAAAAAGTATTGATACGCTTCTTGACGAAAAGAATCAGTTGCAAAAGCAACTTGAAAAATTAGAGGCGAAAGCCTTGGTAGGCATTAAAAATGAGCTATTACAAAAAGTCGAAACTATCAATGGTATTTCTTTCATTGGTGAAACACTCGACGTGAGTAATGCAGATGCCTTGCGTAAAGTTTCCTTCGATTTGAAAAACGATTTAAAGGCACCTTATATGGTTTGTCTAGTGGCTAATGCCGGCGGCAAACCAAATGTGGCTATCCTTCTATCGGATGATATTGTTGAACTGAAAAAAACTGATGCGCCGTCTATCATTAAAACTCATATTGCGTCCCTAATCAAAGGGGGCGGTGGCGGACAAAAAACCTTTGCGAGCGCAGGTGGTACTGATGTAAGTCGACTCGCTGAGGTAGTGGGTGTAATCAAAGGGTTATTATAGAAATTTGATCAATAAAAAGTAAACTGAATCTTTTACATAAATACAAACGAGTAAAAAATGAAAAAATTTATGCTTGATATCCAACTAGAAAAATTGGATCACGAAACAAGAATGAAACTACTGCCAAGAGAGCAAGAGGTTGTAAAAGAGTTGGAAGAAAATGGGACGATTGTTGCTAACTATATTAAGTTGGATATGTCTGGTATTTTTATTGTTATGATGGCGGCTGATACTGAGGATGTGCATGCCATACTTTCTACGCTGCCCTATTATCCTTATATGAAAATCGAAATTACTCCAGTGAGGGTTGTTAACAGTATAAATCAATAAGAATCACAGCAGTGTTTCGTCCATGTTTTTAAAGGAAAAATAGAAAGCTAAAATTATATCAGCACGTATTATATAAAAAAGATTGCTGTAATAACGCTGAATTTTACCACATTAAATCTTGTATGGCGTATGATAATTGAGTAAGATATTTTTTTACTCTTTACATCCAAACAATGCTAAAACACAAACTCGCCGAAGGCGCTTCTGATGACTAATTCTTTTTTCTCAGCGGCTTCAACGCGCCCAACAATTTGCGCATCGATATTGAAGGAGGCTGCTAAGGCAATAATCTCCTCAGCAATGGCTGCACTGGTATACACGTCTAGTCGGTTACCCATATTAAAGACCTGATACATTTCTCTGTAATCGATACCAGAGGCTTGCTGTATCAAATCGAATATCAACGGTGGGGTACATAAATTATCCTTGATCAAGCGCACGTTGCCGTCAATATATTTCATGCATTTGGTTTGTCCACCGCCAGTATTATGCACGATGCCATGTATTTGTTGCCCGTATTTTTCGACCATCTGCTTCACCACCGGTGCAAAAGTTCTGGTGGGTGATAATAACATTTTCCCAATTGTCATACCGTTTTCAGCCACATCGGTAAGCTTGTGTTTTCCGATATAGCAAACTTCATCGGCCATTGCAGGGTCAAAACTTTCAGGGTAATTCTTGTAACTTTTATCCAATAAATCATGACGAGCACTCGTCAGGCCATTGCATCCGATGCCGCTATTGGCTTGGGTTTCGTACGAACTTTGTCCGAATGAGGCAAAACCGACAATCACATCGCCCGGTTGCGGGTTGATTGTCATGACGTTTGAACGTTTATATCGTGCAAAC
Organism: uncultured Bacteroidota bacterium; assembly: GCA_903881265.1. Classification (GTDB taxonomy): domain Bacteria; phylum Bacteroidota; class Bacteroidia; order Chitinophagales; family Chitinophagaceae; genus OLB11. The sequence continues at coordinate 14,248 of CAIRSV010000349.1, read as the reverse complement.
GCTGTATAACCTACGTCAATTGTTTTTACCAAGTCGCCCACATCTGCGGTTTCGCCGCCGGCCATATGGATATCGATGCCGAAGGATTTCCATTCTTGAATCAGTTCTTCGCAACCGTTTATCACTGCGCTTAATACTTCCTTGGGAATTAAATGTTTGTTGCGCGCAATGGTGGAAGACAAGATAAAGTTTGACGTGGCTCCGGCGCAAATCATATCATCAATATTCATCACCATTGCATCCTGTGCGATACCTTTCCAAACACTGAGGTCGCCGGTTTCCTTCCAATATAAGTAAGCGATGATTGATTTGGTGCCTGCGGTATCGGCATGCATAATGCAGCAATGGTCATCATCTTGAGAAACATAATCGGGTAAGATTTTACAAAACGCATTCGGAAACAGACCTTTATCTAAATTCTTGATGGCTTCGTGCACATCTTCTTTCTGGGCCGAAACCCCACGTTGGCTATATAAATTGCTCATGGGTGCAAATGTAGGGAAAAAGGTGTTTATTGATAGATGTTCAACACTGAATATCGTTCCAAGCTGCACTTGTCTTGGAGGAGAATCAAAAAAAGAGATCGTTTCTTTTTCACGGAGCACTGTTTTCATTTTATTGCAGGCATTCGGTTTTAATTCACTGTAAAGCGATTGTCCTCGCTGAGACAAGATTACATCCAGTCCTGTTCATTACAAAAGTGTGTCATTGAGGTATGACAAGCTTCTTAAAGGACCTGAAAAAAAAGTTTGTATCGCGAAAATAATTTTTTCGAATTGTGTGTAAAATTTCCTTTTCGCGAAGTACATTTGCCCACATTCGATTTAACGCAAATTATACTCTAACTGATGTTAAGTTTTTCACTACGTATGGCTAAAGATTTAAAGGGACTTTTTCTACTCATAGCAATTCTGCTTCTACACTCGTTTTCAGGCATGGCGGCTCCTGATGGGAAAGCAATTTTTCAGGCCAACTGCGCGGCTTGTCATAATCCGCTGAAAGACGCCACCGGTCCAGCTTTGCAAGGAGTCAGCGGTCGTGTTCCTTCAAAGGAATGGATTTATAAATGGGTGCATAATCCAGCCGCAGTAATAGGTAGCGGGGATAAGTATGCCAATGATTTGTTCAATAAGTGGAACAAAACGGCTATGACCGCATTTCCGGCCTTGAGCAATGAAGAAATTGACGCGGTTATCAACTACGTAGAAGAGTATAAAGCACCAGTTGCAGTTGCGCAAACTCCTGCTAGTGGCGGTGGTAATCAATCTTCGGGCGATAATACGTTGTTATATTCTATACTCACTATTGTCTTATTACTTGCTGCAGTTATTCTAACATCAGTCAATAAAGTATTGAGTCGTGCAGCGGATGCCAAACAAGGTGTTCCTTCGCCACGTGATGTGCCTTTCTTCCGTAATAAAGTAGTGATAGCCTGCATCGTAGTTATTGCTATTGTTGGCTTTGGGGTTTGGTTAACCAAAGGCTCTGAATTTGGCAGACAGAAAAATTATATGCCTAAGCAACCCATTTTCTATTCACATAAAGTACACGCAGGGATCAATCAAATTAATTGTCTGTATTGTCACGCAGGCGCTGAAAAGAGTCGTCATGCGATGATTCCTTCGACAAATGTGTGTATGAATTGTCACAAACAAATTAACGAGTATACTGGCGCTGATGCACATCCGTTGGTAGATTTGGAAGGGAATAAAGTAGATGGTACCAAAGAAATTCAGAAGTTATATGAGTATGCTGGATGGAACCCAAGTAAAAAAGATTATAACCGCGATGCAAAAGGCGCTATTATGGCCAAGCCGATTGAATGGGTGAAAATTCACAATTTACCTGACCACGTTTATTTCAATCACTCATTGCACGTCGTATCGGGTAAAGTAGCCTGTCAACGTTGTCATGGTGGTATTCAAGAAATGGATGAAGTCTATCAGTTTGCTGAATTGAGTATGGGATGGTGTATTAATTGCCACAGAAATACCAAAGTTCAGTTTGCCGATAATAACTACTATTCAATCTTCAAGAAATATCATGATGAAATCAAAGAAGGAAAGCGTGAAGATGTGAAAGTGAGTGATATAGGAGGCCTTGAATGTCAAAAATGCCATTATTAAAATAAATCCGAAAATCGATAGCTAACATCCGGCGCAGACGCTTTGCTGATTGTTTCTGGAAATTATCCGTCGACATCGAATACTGAATATAATATGAGTAAAAAACAATATTGGAAAGGACTAGAGGAATTAGCACCCTCAGCACAGTTTAAAGAAATTGAAGCGAATGAATTTCGTGAAGATTTGCCATTTGACGGGATTGAAAGTATTGCTGAAGCCAATACGTCACGTCGCGATTTCCTTAAGTACTTAGGCTTTAGCACAGTGGCTGCTACCATCGCAGCTAGTTGTGAAATGCCAGTCCGAAATGCCATTCCGTATGCTATCAAACCCGAAAATGTAACACCGGGTGTTCCATTGTTATATGCGTCAACTTATGTAGACGGTGGTGAAGCGGTGCCGGTATTGGTAAGAACCCGTGAAGGACGTCCGATCAAAATCGAAGGAAACTCAGACAGTACCTTGACATTTGGAGCCACTACAGCGCGTATTCAGGGTTCTGTATTGAATTTGTACGATGCAACAAGAGCGAAATATCCTTCAATTGGTCAAAAAGAAAGTACATGGGAAGCCGTAGATAAAATGGTCAGTGATGCCTTGAATGGCATGGGCGGCGCACCCTTATATATAATTACATCGTCAACGAATAGTGCGACGACAGCTGCTGCGCTTGCGCAGTTTACAGCAAAATATCCAAGCACAAAACACATTATGTATGATGCTGTTTCATACAGCGGATTACTAGAAGCCAATCAAGGTTCATTTGGTGTACGAGCAATTCCAGCGTATCGTTTTGATAATGCTAAAGTGATCGTAAGTATAGGTGCCGATTTCCTTGGAACGTGGATTTCACCTGAAATTTATGCGAAGCAATACAGCAAAGGCCGTAAGATTAGTGCCAAGAATATTGCAATGAGCAAACATTTCCAAATTGAGGGGATGATGAGCTTAACGGGTAGCAGTGCCGATCAACGTTTTACTGCCAAGCCATCACAATATGGTGCTGTGGCCTTAGGTATTTTAAATGCATTAAATGGAGGCGCTGCAAATGTCAACCCTTCACTGAATGCTGCTATTACAAAAATTGCAGCCGAACTGAATGCCAATAAAGGAAATGCCTTAGTTGTTTGCGGAAGCAATGATGCATCGGTACAAACCATCGTCAATGCCATCAATAGTGCAATTGGCGCCTTGGGTACAACGATGACGTTTGCGACAACAAATAATACCAAAAAAGGAAGTGATGCCGATATGAACGCCTTCGCCGAAGCCCTTAAAAACGGACAAGTAGGTGGTGTGATGTTCTATGATTGCAACCCAGTGTATGATAACGCGAACGGCAAAATGATCAAAGAGAAAATAGGCGGTTTGAAGCTTTCTGTTTCTTTCAATGATAGAATGGATGAGACCACACAATTGTGCAAGGTTTCTGCGCCATCAAATCACTGGCTTGAAAGCTGGGGTGATGCTGAACCACACACTGGATATACCTCTTTAATGCAGCCTACTATTTCGCCTTTGTTCAAAACCCGTCCTTGGGAAGAATCATTGTTGAAATGGAGCGGTGACAATACAGCTCATTACGATTTTGTCAAAAATTATTGGATGGCCAAATTGGGCGGGCAGTCTGCCTTTGATACAGCAATCCAAAAAGGAATTATTGAGCCAGAAACGATGGCTATGAGCGGTGCAACTTTCAGTGGTAATGTATCGGATGCAAGTGCGAAGATTTCAACTATGAAAGGTGCTGCGTTAGAGTTAGTCATGTACGAAAAAGTGGGTATTGGACGTGGGGGTGTATGGAGTAATAATCCATGGTTACAAGAATTGCCAGATCCAATATCAAAATGTACATGGGATAACTATATCTTGATGTCGCCAAATACTGCGAAGGCAAATGGTGCAGAACATACAGACCTGAATGAAGTGCAACGTGCCAAGAAAGTTTTTTCTGTCAAGGCAAACGGGACAGAAATTAAATTGCCGGTATTGGTCTTGCCGGGCATGCATGATGAAGTGATTGCCATTGCCGTAGGGTATGGTCGCGATAAAGGCGTAGGAAGAGCTGCTGCAGGAACTGGGGTGAATATCTATCCGATGGTAGCCAAAGATGCAAGTGGCAACTCAACGTATTACTCAAATGCAGCGATGACAGGCACAAGCGAAACCTATGATCTTGCGATTACACAAACGCATCATAGTTTTGAATCGAAGCGTCCTATCATCCATGAATTTACATTTGACGAGTTTAAAAAGAATCCGTCGATATTGTACGACGAGCGCAAAGAAGAGTTAAGTCATTTTACACATAGTTTTGATGCGCCACATAACGCAGCGGAAGCTGAAGGTGCAGCACAAACACACGCCCACGCTGAAGAGAAGATTCCTTCAACAACAGCCACGGGAGAAGATTGGGAAGAGGCGTATCGTAAAAATGGTACATTATATCCTAACCACGATTCTCTAGGAATGAAGTGGGGTATGAGTATCGATTTGAATAGTTGCGTAGGTTGTGGTGCTTGTACGATTGCTTGTCAGGCTGAAAACAACGTATCAGTGGTTGGTAAGAACCAGGTATTATTGGTTCACGATATGCATTGGTTGCGTATCGACCGATATTTCGCCGGTGATCCATCCAAGCCCGATTCTATTCAAACTTTATTCCAACCAATGCTTTGTCAGCATTGTGATAACGCCCCTTGTGAAAATGTTTGTCCGGTGAATGCCACCAACCACAGCAGCGAAGGGATGAATCAAATGGCGTATAATCGTTGTATCGGTACAAGATATTGTGCGAACAACTGCCCGTATAAAGTACGTCGTTTCAACTGGAGAGACTGGAATGAAGCTGATTGCTTTGATGATAATGTGTACGAAGATGGCCGCAGAGATGATATCAATAATGACATCACTCGTATGGTGCTGAATCCGGATGTGACGGTTAGAAGCCGCGGTGTAATGGAAAAATGTAGTTTCTGTGTACAACGTTTACAAGGAGCTAAAGCAAGCGCTAAGAAACAGGGACGAACGATGAAAGATGGCGAAGCACGAACTGCTTGTCAGCAATCTTGTCCGACAGATGCTATTGTTTTTGGAAATGTAAATGATAACGAAAGTGCCATCTATAAATTAAGATACGAAGAGCAAAAAGAACGTGTGTTCCATGTATTGGAAGAAATACACACATTGCCGAATGTAAATTATTTATCTAAGATTAGACATGCAGATGTATTGCAAAGCGCTGATCCTGAGAAAGAATCACACGAAGTATCAAAAGAACACGCTTAAGTTAAAAAGAATAATATCTAACAAGTATAAAGAGCATTCTGAGCTATGCGAAGAATGACAACGAAAAAATAAAAAGATATGCATTTAAAGTACGAATCGATTATCAGGGAGCCTTTAGTAGACGGTGATAAGTCGTATCATCAGATAACAGAGGACATTTGTTCACCTATAGAAAGTAAGCCCACTAAACTCTGGACGATTGGGTTCCTAATTTCAGCATCATTGCTAGGTTTTGGGATATTCAGTGTGACATGGGAAGTCTATTGGGGTACAGGGGTATGGAACCTGAATCGAACTATCGGATGGGGATATGATATCACCAATTTCGTATGGTGGGTAGGGATTGGTCACGCCGGAACCTTGATTTCTGCGATCTTACTGCTATTCCGTCAAGGTTGGCGAACGGGTGTCAATCGGGCCGCTGAAGCCATGACTATTTTTGCGGTAATGTGCGCTGGTCAGTTTCCAATTTGGCATATGGGTCGTGTATGGGATGCCTTCTTTGTATTGCCTTATGGAAATACTCGCGGTCCCCTTTGGCCTAACTTCATTTCACCTTTGCTTTGGGACGTATTTGCGATATCAACATACTTTACGGTGTCTCTTTTGTTCTGGTACTCAGGCTTGATTCCTGATTTTGCCACTTTGCGTGACAGAGCAAAAACGAAATTTAGAAAAATGACATACGGTGTAGCTTCGTTTGGTTGGGCTGGAAGTGCAAAACACTGGCAACGTCATGAAATGTTGTCGTTGGTATTAGCCGGTTTGAGTACACCTCTTGTACTTTCTGTGCATACGATTGTATCGTTTGACTTTGCTACATCAATTGTACCAGGTTGGCATACAACTATCTTTCCTCCTTACTTCGTTGCGGGAGCGGTATTCTCAGGTTTTGCCATGGTGCAAACCTTGTTGGTGCTTACTCGTAAAGTATTGAATTTGCAAGAGTATATCACAATAGGTCATATCGAAGCGATGAATAAAGTGATTGTTCTCACGGGTTCTATCGTGGGTGTCGCTTATCTAACAGAGTTGTTTATCGCATATTATAGTGGTGTATTATGGGAGCAGGAAGCGTTTCGTCTTCGTGTGATGGGGCCTTATTGGTGGGCATATTGGGCGATGATGACCTGCAATGTGGTGTCTCCTCAATTGTTTTGGTTTAAGAAATTACGTCGTAATATTTGGTTTACCTTCTTTATGAGTATCATTGTGAATATTGGTATGTGGTTCGAGCGTTTCGTTATCATCATGTCGCTTCACAGAGATTATCTTCCATCAAGTTGGAGTTATTATACGCCATCTTGGCCAGAAGTAGGATTCTATTTAGGTTCATTCGGATTATTCTTCACTTGTTACTTCCTCTTTGCGAAATACTTCCCTGTGATAGCCATCGCGGAGATTAAGTTTATCTTGAAAACAAGTGGTGAAAACTTTAAAAACAAGATGGACGTGATTGAGGAAGCCAATACAGAACATTTTATTGAGGAACAATTACATCATCATCATTAATTAACTTGAACCGGGCCGGTTATGACAAATTGATAGTATCAAGCTGCATACCAAGCCAAAAAACACACACTCACTAACGCCTTAATAATATTAACATGAGTATAAAAAAATTCGCAGTAGCCGTTTATGATGACGAAGCCGTTCTTTTTCCTGCGGTAAAAAAAGTACGCGGTGCTGGTTATAAAATTCACGATGTATATACACCCTTTGCTGTGCATGGATTAGATGAGGCCTTAGGTGAGAAAGAAAGTGATTTACACATTGCTGGATTTATTTATGGCATTACAGGAACCTGCACTGCTTTAGGATTTATGGGATGGATTTTCACGACAGACTGGCCTCAAAATTTTGGAGGCAAACCTAATTTTCCTTTGCCTGCCTTCATTCCGATCACCTTTGAGTTGACCGTTTTGTTTGCTGCCGTAGGTATGGTATTGACGTTCTGTTATTTGAATCAAATCATGCCAGGCGTTAAGAAGCATATCTTTGATCCACGTCAGACAGATGATAAGTTTGTGCTGGTGATAGAAGTAAATGACCAAAATGCTGCTGAAACAGAAGCTTTCTTGAAAGCGACTGGAGCGGAAGCAACGAATATTCAAGTGGCAGAATCAGATTGGTGGTTCGGTCGTTTTGACAAAAAAGAAGATTACGAAATTCAACAACAATTAGCATAAACGAAATGAAGAAGATATCTGTATTTATTCTGTTAGTCGCGGTCACATTCGTTGTTTCCTGCGGTTCTGATTACCATAGAAATACTGGCCGCACGTACGCACCAGATATGGTGTACTCAAGGGCTGTTGACTTTTATCACGGAACAGGGAAAATTGAAGCGCAAGGAGGTGCCTATACTAAAATGCCAGCTCCAAATACGATAGCCCGTGAGCAAGCCTTACCTGACCATATCGCAGAAACAGATACATTGCTAGCCAATGCGAATGTCTGTAAATTTCCGTTGACAGAGAAAGACTTAGTAGAGGGCAAGCGACTGTTCTTGATTTATTGTGCGATTTGTCATGGTGAGCAAATGGACGGTAATGGTCCTTTGTATAGCAGTGGAAAATTTGCAGCAATGCCTGCCAATCTAAAGGCTGGCGAAAAATATTTAAAATTTAGTCAAGGTCGTATTTACCACGGGATTGTATATGGCAAAAATGCCATGGGGGCGTATGCTAGTCAGTTAGATACCAAGCAACGTTGGATGGTTGTGGCGTATATCAAAAAGGTTCAAAGCGAAAATGGTGGTGAGCCATTCACCATGATTAAAGCTGCTGAAACAAGCGACTCAGTGAAATCAAAAGAGGCATCAAAAGTAGAAATCGTTCGCGTCGTTTCTCAGCCAGATGCTAATTTAATCGAAAAAAAATAATCTGAATATTAAAATAAATTGAAGATGTTGAATCAAGAATTTAAAGTTCCTGCCAAATTAAAAACAACCAGTCTTACCTTGTTAGGCATTGGAATAGTGACCTTGCTAGCTGGGCTCGTATTTCTGCTTATGAAAGGAGATCAGATGGCACAGAACAGGTTTTGGGCGGTCTTATTGCAAAATAGTATTTTCTTTTTGCTGATTAGTCTTGCAAGTGTATTTATTCTCAGTGCTACAAGTTTGGCACAGGCTGGATGGATTGTATCGTTTAGACGAATTCCTGAATCAATAGGCTCTGTTGTGTGGGTATTTGCGATTATTGTCGGCGTTATTTTGATGGCAATTGTTTGGACCAATAACACGCAGATCTATAGATGGTTAGATCCTGCCTATAATCCAAAGAATTCATTAAATGCATTGAAGAATTTTTTCTTGAGTAAGAGCTTCTTTACTTTCTGGACTATCTTAACGCTTGCGTTGTGGGGATGGTTTGGTGTAAAACTTCGTGCATTATCGATTAAACAAGATAGCGAACCCAATGGTTCAACAAAAGTATATTGGCTTAATTTCAACTTTTCGGCTGGATTCATTTTCGTATTCGCGTTGACATTGGCTTCAACAATTCCTTGGTTATGGATTATGAGTATTGATTCTCATTGGTTCTCTACTATGTTCAGTTGGTACACCTTCGCAAGTTCATTTGTGAGTGGTATGAGTATGATAATGTTGTGGGTATTGTATATGAAACGTCAAGGTTATCTTGAGATAGTAAGCACAGAGCATATTCACGATATTGGTAAGTTTATGTTTGCCTTCAGTATCTTCTGGACGTATTTGTGGTTCTCACAATTCATGTTGATTTGGTATGCAAACATTCCTGAGGAAACCATTTATTTTCAGATTCGTATGCATGGGCCTTATAGAATTTTCTATTGGTTGAATATCATTTTGAACTTTGTGGCTCCTATTCTTATTTTGATGCCTCGTCCTAACAAACGAAATTATTTTGTCGTAACACTTGTAGCTATTATAATATTGGTAGGTCATTGGATCGACTTTTATCAAATGGTCATGCCAACCACTGTAGGTGAAAATTGGCATATTGGTTGGTTCGAAATTGGTATTCTTTGTGGTTTTATCGGGTTGGTCATGTTTTTGGTGAGCAACAAACTGACGAAAGCGCCGTTAGTACCTCAAAATCATCCATTCCTGAAAGAAACCGTTATTCATATTAGCTAAAAAATTTAAAAAGAAAAAGATATGTCCGGATTATTATTAGTACTTCTTGTAGCCTTAATTTTTGTTGTGCTTTATCAGGTTGCCCGTTCAAGTGAAATGGTAGCGCGTATACAAGGCGAAGAGATATTTGATAAAAAGAGAAACAAGATATTGGCGTTTTCTATGTTGGTGGTATACGCCGCCTTCATGGTGGGTATTTACTATTGTCATCAGTACATGATGCCATTGATGGCACCTGAAGCAGCTTCAGATCATGGTCAGTCATATGATTTCATGTTTGAAATTACTTGCTATGTGACTGGTGCTATTTTTATGCTTACGCAGTTTTTACTCTTTTGGTTTTCCTATAAATACCAACGTTCAGGTGATAGAGCGCCTTATTATTTTGCCCATAGCACTAAGCTTGAATTAGTTTGGACAACCATTCCTGCGATTGCAATGGCCGTGTTAGTTGCCATCGGGTTGAAGAGTTGGTTTGCCATGACTGATATGGCACCCAAAGGTGCGATGCAAATCGAAATTGTCGGAAAGCAATTTAACTGGATTTCACGTTATCCAGGTCCTGATGGCGTTTTAGGAAAGCGCTACTTTACAAATATTAATGACAAAGACAATCTCTTAGGTCTTGATTGGAAGGATCAAAAAAATATGGATGATATCATTGTTCCAAACGGTGAATTACGTTTGGTTAAAGGGAAGCCTGTTGAATTGATAATAGGTTCTCGTGATGTGATTCATGATGTGGGTCTTACCCATTTTAGAATGAAAATGGATGCCGTTCCGGGTATCACGACAAGAATTTGGTTTACACCAATTATCACTACGAGAGAGATGCAAGAAAAAACAGGTAACCCAAATTTTGTCTATGAATTGTCTTGCGATCAGATGTGTGGTAAAGGACATTATTCTATGAGAGCCGTCGTGATCGTAGAAACACAGGCTGAGCATGATATTTGGTTGAAAAAGCAGCAGTCGTATTATGCACAAAATCATCCTGAAGTCAATCCTCCTGCAGCTGAATCTACTTCAGCGCCAGTGGATACGACGAAAAAAATAACAATGAAGTAAATAAATTAGTATAAAAATGAGTAACGAAGCAACAATACATCAACACGACGTGCATACACATGACGATCATTCTCATGACGATCATTCTCATCATGAGCATGCCCATCATGAGCATAAGCAACATTTTCTAACGAAATATGTATTCAGTCAGGATCATAAAATTATCTCACGTCAGTTTTTGATTACAGGTATCTTCTGGGCAATCATCGGTGGATTGATGTCAGTGTTTTTTAGACTTCAACTTGGATTTCCTGAAGAAACTTTTAAAGTATTAAGTACTTTTCTTGGCGATTGGGCACCAAACGGGAAAATGGATCCTGAAATGTATTATGGTTTAATTACCATCCATGGTACAGTCTTGGTATTTTTCGTATTAACAGCCGGATTGAGCGGAACCTTCAGTAATTTTCTAATTCCATTACAAATAGGAGCTAGAGACATGGCATCGCCGTTTCTTAATATGCTTTCATATTGGTTTTTCGCGGTAGCGGGAATTATTATGTTTGTTTCATTGTTTACGTCAACAGGTCCTGCGTCAGGAGGTTGGACAACCTATCCGCCATTGAGCGCGTTAAAAGAAGCTTCAATGGGATCTGGTATTGGAATGGATTTGTGGTTGGCGAGTATGTCGTTATTTGTTATCTCATCTTTGTTAGGAGGATTGAATTATATCGTTACCATCTTGAATATGCGTACCAAAGGAATGAGCATGACACGTATGCCATTGACTATTTGGGCCTTCTTGTTCACAGCTGTATTAGGTGTATTGTCATTCCCGGTGTTATTGTCAGCTTGTGTGTTGTTGATTTTTGACAGACACATGGGTACAAGTTTTTATTTATCTGAAATTTATATTGCTGGTAAGGCATTGCCTAATGTTGGAGGTTCACCAATTTTGTATCAACATTTGTTTTGGTTCTTAGGACATCCAGAGGTGTATATCATTATGTTACCTGCGATGGGTATGGCATCCGAGATTTTGTCTACACACTCACGTAAGCCTATTTTCGGGTATATGGCTATGGTCCTTTCTCTTATAGGAATCACGGTATTAGCATTCTTGGTTTGGGCGCATCATATGTTTGTGACAGGGATGAGTCCGTTCTTAGGAGGAATCTTCGTATTACTTACGTTGTTGATTGCAATTCCTTCAGCTGTAAAAGTGTTCAACTGGTTGACGACTATCTTCAGAGGTAATATTCGTTTCACCGTTCCTATGCTTTTTGCACTAGGCTTCGTGTCGTTATTTATTTCTGGTGGTTTGACTGGATTATTCCTTGGAAACTCTGCGTTGGATATCCATCTCCACGATACTTATTTTGTCGTTGCTCACTTTCATATTGTAATGGGTATCTCTGCCTTCTTTGGTATGTTTGCTGGTGTGTATCATTGGTTCCCTAAGATGTATGGTCGATTTATGAATAACACCTTAGGTTACATCCATTTCTTTATCACATTTGCAGGTTCGTATGTTATTTTTTGGCCTATGCATTACGAAGGACTTGCAGGTATGCCTCGTCGATATTACGATTTTACTAACTGGGAATCATTCAAACAATTTGCTGATTTAAATCAGATGATCAGTATCGCTGCCATCATTGTTTTCTTTGCGCAATTATTATTTGTCTTTAACTATTTCGTAAGTATTTGGAAAGGGAAGAAAGTGACTACGCAAAATCCTTGGAATGCCAATTCATTAGAATGGACAACGCCAATCTTACCTGGTCATGGTAACTGGGACGGCCCAATACCTGAAGTTCATCGTTGGGCATATGATTACAGAGACAACGGTGAAGGAGGTGATTTCATTCCACAGAATGTGCCTTTACGAGACGGTGAGGAATCGCACTAATATATTACCTGCTTGCAAACAGGTTTTGCTAGAGAACAAACTATACAAATTAATTCAGCGATGTTGATAATACGCAAACTGAAAGATTATCAGCAATTGATGAAACTCAATCTCAGCATGCTGGTCGTATTTTCCAGTGTGGTTGGATATGTGATAATACCTGACGTAAAGGTAGAATTCATAAACGTGTTATATCTTTTTATCGGAGGTTCACTTGTCACTGCTGCCGCGAATGCCGGCAATGAAATACTGGAGCGTAACACTGATAAGTTGATGCGAAGGACGATGCTTCGACCCTTGCCGGATGCTAGGATGACAGTGCTAGAGGCAACTCTGTTTTGCGTCATTACGCTGCTTGCAGGCCTGTCTATTTTATACTTCAAATTTAATCCGTTATCAGCCCTATTAAGCCTGCTTTGTTTTGTTATTTATGTGGCTATCTATACACCGATGAAAAAGGTATCGCCTTTATCCGTATTAATTGGTGCTTTCCCGGGTTCATTGCCTTGCCTGATAGGTTGGGTTGCCGGCACAAATCACTTAGGAAGTATGGCCGCATGGACATTGTTTATCATACAATTTTTTTGGCAGTTTCCACACTTTTGGTCGATTGCGTGGATAGGTCATGAAGATTATGAGAAAGCAGGAATGAAAATGTTACCTCGTATTGAAAAGGTAGGCTATTTCACAGCGTTTCAGTGTGTACTATACAGTGCGGTTTTAATACCACTTAGTGCCTTGCCTATGGTGGTGGGACTTGGAGGTTGGATTTCAGTTGTTGGACTCGGATTGGCCGCCCTGTGGTTTTTATATAATTCATTAAATTTTCTAAAAGACAATTCAGATGCAATGGCGCGAAAAGTGATGTTTGCATCCTTTGTTTACCTGCCTATAGTACTGATAACCTTGGTATTGGACAAATACATTTAGGGCTGTTATTGAATTAGAAGACAATTGATTGAAGGCAATCAGGCAGAGTCATAGAATTTTCTTTACACGTTTAGTTCAAAACCACATCCGGTAATCGATAGGTAATACCGTCATAGACAAATAAGCGATCAATTTCTATTTTCCAATAACTGAATAACGGTGACTTCGTTAAGAATGCCATTACTTCTTTTTTTGTTGCTGCATTAAAGAGAATCCAAGAACGATAACTGTCCATACTGACAGCATAACTCTCAATGATATTTTGTTGAATCAGCCTGTTGATATAGTCTCGATGCACGGGAACTTTATCCATAAAGGTATCGTCCATTGTAAAGTAGATAGTGACCTGAAATTTATGCATGATTAAAGAGTATAAGGCATGATTGAATTAATAGCGTTCTCGTTATACGGCATAGAAACTCTAATGTAATTATCACTGTAGCCTTCCATTAGCCCATTTTTTTCGGCATGTTCGAATAATACAGGTCGTATATTTCCTCGTTGTTGTTCAGTGAAATAATTCATTTTCTTTTCTGATAAATTTCGCAGCATCGCATTTCGTTCTTTACGTATGGATACAGGCACCACGCCATTCATCGTAATGGCTGCTGTATTTTCTCGTTCAGAATATGTAAACACGTGCAAGTACGACACATCCAATTGATGTAGGTAATCATAGGTTGCTTGAAACTCTTCATCTGTTTCGCCAGGGAATCCAACAATCACATCAACGCCGATACAACAGTGAGGCATTAATGATTTTATTTTTTCGACTCGTTCGGTGTATAATTCTCGTTTATATCGTCTTTTCATTTGTCCCAAAAGGGCATTGCTGCCGCTTTGTAATGGAATATGAAAATG
>CAIRSV010000348.1 GCA_903881265.1 uncultured Bacteroidota bacterium | reverse complement strand
TGGCGATGGCACAAACCTTGTACAAGCGTAAATTTTTCTGTTATAGAAACACCATTGAATTCAACAATAAACAATATGTGATGTTTAAAAATGATGACGGATTCAAAACCAAAGCCTACTTTTTACCAGTCGGCGCTACGTCAGTTTCAGGCATCGGCAGTATCGATATGGACAAATGGGTTCCAGAAGGGTTGAACAAACTAGGTAAATTTACCAAAATGACTGGCGGCAATAAATATACATTCGGCAATACCGGCAATGTGTTTGAAACATCCAATCTAGAACTTTATAAAAATATCATTCCGGCGAAACCTGGTTTTGTTTTGTTGTATCAATTCTTTAATGGCAAATTAGCCTTGTGGTTGCAACAAGTACCACAATAATATCCATTCCAATGAACATAATAAAACCACCTCATGCAGGTGGTTTTTTTTATTCACAGACTTTATACCCCTGCTATTTAAAGACGAATTTATCTGCCATTGATTTCATGACAAAAATCATATTTCAATTTGACGAAAGCCATTTTATAGCCTATCGTCTGAAATTACTTTTGCTTTTCAAAGAAGGAAACGCCGCTATGAATGTCCTCATTTTTCTACTTATTATAAGCTTAACAGTTGCAATCTGCTTTCTGTGCGCTTATATATGGAGCGTCAAGACAGGACAGTTTGATGATGATTATTCACCAGCGCATCGGATCCTTTTTGACGATACAATTGAAAACAAAAAAAACGAAAACAAGTAATCGATATGCTAGCTGAAAAATTTTATTACGACAATAGGATTGTAAAACAATTTGGATTTGCCGCCTTGTTTTGGGGCGTCATTGGTATGTTAGTTGGAATTATCATTGCATTCCAGCTGGCTTTCCCTGCCTTAAATTTCGGGATACCTTATACAACCTTCGGGCGTCTGCGCCCCTTACACACCAATGCCGTAATTTTTGCATTTGTAGGCAATGCAATGTTTGCCGGTGCTTATTACATTTTGCAGCGTGTATTAAAGACCCGCTTATTTAACGATACACTAAGCAAGATTCATCTATGGGGATGGCAATGTATCATTGTACTCGCCGCGCTATCACTTTTATCTGGCTTCACAACAGGCAAGGAATATGCTGAACTCGAATGGCCCATAGATATCCTAATCACATTGATATGGGTCGTATTCGGTATTAATATGTTTGGCACTATTCTAAAACGCAGAGAGCGACACTTGTATGTAGCCATTTGGTTTTTTATCGCTACTTGGGTGACAGTTGCATTATTACATATTGTCAATTCATTGGAGTTGCCAGTATCAATGACGAAGAGTTATAGCTTGTATGCAGGTGTACAAGATGCGTTAGTGCAATGGTGGTATGGCCATAATGCAGTTGCGTTCTTTCTCACAACGCCATTTCTTGGACTGATGTACTATTTCGTGCCGAAGGCTGCGAACCGTCCTGTGTATTCATATCGATGGAGTATCGTGCATTTTTGGGCATTGATATTCTTATATATTTGGGCAGGCCCTCATCATCTGTTATACACTGCGTTGCCAGGATGGGCACAAGCTTTAGGTACTGTTTTCAGTGTCATGCTTATTATTCCAAGTTGGGCTGGTATGCTCAACGGACTGTATACATTGCGCGGTGCTTGGGATAAAGTGCGTGAAGACCCTATCCTTAAAATGTTTGTTGTAGCATTAACGTGTTATGGTATGTCAACGTTCGAAGGTCCAATGCTTTCGTTAAAAACGGTCAATGCAATTAGTCACTATACCGATTGGACAATTGCGCACGTGCATATCGGTGCATTAGGATGGAATGGATTCTTGATATTCGGTATGCTGTATTATTTGATTCCAAGAATGTGGGGTACCACTTTGTACAGCGTCAAATTAGCCAATCAACATTTCCTTATCGGAACAGTGGGTATTTTATTATATGCCAT
>CAIRSV010000347.1 GCA_903881265.1 uncultured Bacteroidota bacterium | reverse complement strand
TTATTTATATTTGATTTTTAATGAAGATTTGACATGTTGCGACTTCCATTGACCAATTTGAATTCATGTTGTAGCATACCAAAGAAAAATAATTTAAAACAGAATGATTAAGAAAATATATAATCTGGTTTTGTCAATTTTGAAATATAAAGTTGTTCTGGACTATAATTTAATGGGCTTGAATAGGAAGCGACTATTCAAGATTCCTCAGTTGACGAATTACATACGGATCAGTAATTTTGAACTCATTGTGAATGAAATTAATGAAGGTAATGTAAAGGGTAATGTTGCTGAGTTAGGTGTTTATAAAGGGGAGTTTGCTAAATATATCAATTTGGCATTTCCGGATAGGAAGTTTTATTTATTCGACACTTTTGAAGGATTTGATGAGAAGGATGTGGCTATTGAAAAAGGCAATGAATTTAGCTCAGGAGAGCAAGATTTTACAAACACTTCGATAGGTGAGGTGATGTCTAAAATGCCTCATAAGGAGAATTGCATTATTAAGCAAGGGTATTTTCCGGATTCATTGCAGGGTCTCGAAGATACCTTTTGCCTTGTTTCAATTGATCCTGATTTGTATAAACCAATACTTGATGGACTAGAATATTTTTATCCTAGATTAAATAAAGGAGGCTATATCTTAGTTCATGATTATAACAATGATTCTTATTCAGGTGCTAAGAAAGCCGTTAGAGAATATTGCCATAGAAATAATATCCCATTCACTCCGTTAACTGATGTTTGGGGGACAGTTGTTATCGCGAAATAAACAGTTAAGTGATAAAATGAAATGGGCTTATTTTTTATTTTTAATGCTACTGGAATCCTTACATGGGCATGCACAGTCATGGGATTTCACTTATAGTCATTATGGTAAAAATGAAGGACTGCCAAGTAATAAAATATATTTTACATGTAAAGATAAGCTTGGATTTCTTTGGATAGGCACAGATGCCGGTCTTTGTAAATACAATGGTAATGGATTTGAGGTATTTACTACCGAGAATGGACTCCCAAGTAATGATGTATTTGAATTGTATTGTGATAGTAAGAATAGGATTTGGATTATTTCAATGAGCAATCAAGTTGCATATTATTATAAGGGTAAAATACATAATCCTGACAATGATTCTAGCCTCTCTAAAATAGTAGTGCCTGATAGGATAAGTAGGGTTGTCGAGGATAAATTAGGTAATATTTGGGTTCTGTCTTTTCCGTTTTCAATTAATAAGATATCGCCTTCTAATGATGTTAAAGTGTCGAAGGTAGATTCTATTTTCGGAAATTGTTTTAAGGTGAATTTGTCAATGTCCGGGATAAGTTTTGTTACGGACTCAACCAGTTTTTTTTATAAGTATGAACAAGAAAAAAATATTTTATCTGTTGAAGCTAATAGGAAGAAAATTAATGACATCGTTATTGTGAACGACTCATTATATTATTATACAGATGATAATAATGTATTGAAAAAAGGGGATGGGTATTTGTGGCAGACTCAGTTTTACACAAGCGCACATGTATTATCATTATTTAAAACAGATAAAGAAATTTGGAAGCTGAGCAACAATGGAATTAGTTGCTATCAAATTAATAACTTTAATAATTTTAGTAGTTTTTTGAAGAATTATTCTGTTTCGAATTTCGTTCAAGATAAATATAATAACATATGGATTTCGACACTTTACAATGGGTTGTTTAAGCTTAATTCTCAAAGTTCTCAAATATTTAAATTACATAATGATGAAACGTCAAATTCTTTTCATTCGGTATTAGTCAATGAAAAATATATCATAATAGGGAATAATAATGGAGAGGTTTCAGTTATTGATAGATTGAATCGAAATGTAATAAAATCAGTTAAAATCAATAAAAATAATTTACTAAGTTTAAGGATTTTGAAGATTTTAATTAAAGGTTATTGCCTTTTTATAAGCAGTGATGCGGGAACTTTTACTTATAATATTAAGACAGGTAGGCTTCAGACAGTATTATCTAATCAATCAGATAAAAATATATTTTTCAAAGGGGATTCATTAATTGTTCTAAATAATATATCTGTAAGTTATGTGAATAATAAGTTTGTAAAAGTAAAAGAATTAATAAAATCAGATCGCTTCTACTCCTATTGCACATACAAAGGCAAGTCGCTTTTTGGTTCTGAAAATACACTCTATTATGAAAAAGATAGTTTGATCCCATACCCATTAGATCAAGCCTTGCATTGTCGAATGATGGATATGAAAGTGATTGATTCGCTGCTAGTAATTGCCACCACTGAAAAAGGTATTTTTTTTATAAATGGAAATAAAGTGATTGAGAATCTAAATCTTGAACGCGGTTTGAATAGTAATAACTGTTCGAAAATAGTGCCTTATAAGAATGAATTATTTGTAGCAACCAATAATGGAATTTGCCGCTATAATTATCATACAAAAGCGATAAGTCGGATTATGGAGTCAGACGGTCTTGCATCGAATAATGTACTTGACTTGGTCTTGGATCATGATACCTTATATGCCGGAACTGATAATGGATTGTCGGTCATTCCAGTGTCTTCGCTCACACATCGAACGTCATTTTCATTCTTCATCAACCCAATCGTTTGTAATAAGGATACGACTTGGGATATTGTCGATACAGTGAACATTCATACCGACCAACCCTTGTCATTTACTTTGAACGCTATTTCATTGGGCGTGAAAGGAAATGTTACCTATTTCTATCGCATCAAAGAGCAGGATACTGTTTTTAAATCCACCTCAGAGCCTAGCATGTCATTCAAGCTTTTTAATACAGGCACTTATACGTTTGAAGCCTATAGTGTTGATGTCAATGGATTGAAAAGCGTCATGGCCACACTTCATGTGATCGTTGTGCCTTATTGGTGGCAGACATGGATGTTTAAATTTGCTTGTGTCTTAGCAGCATTGATAGCTTTGTTTCTATTTCATCGCTTTATGACGCAACTCATTCGTAAACGTGAACAAATAAAATCTGAATTAAAAAACAAGATGATCCGTCTTGAGTTGGATGCATGGAAATCAAATATTAATCCGCATTTTATGTTTAATTCTTTTAATGCGATTCAATCGATGTTCGCAAGTGCAAGTTATGAGCGAGCCAATGAATTCATTTCAAATTTTGCGAGTGTATTGCGAAAGACCATCGATAATTCAGGCAGACTGATGAATAAATTTCCTGAAGAAATTGCCTATCTAACAAATATCCTTGAACTTGAACGCATGAAGAAGATGCGCAAATTGTCGTATCAGATTTTTTATGATGAACAAGAGCTAGATCGCTTTTATATTCCTTCGTTATTGCTTCAGCCAATTGTCGAAAACGCAGTCAAGCATGGTGTGAAACATCAACGCAATGGTCATATTGTGATAGAATTTACTATGCAGTCTGAAACCATCACAGCGATTGTTCGAGATAATGGTATTGGTTTAACAGATACGAAAAAGGATTATACACATTCGAAAGGTTTAAAATTAGTTCGAGATAAAATTCGAATTGTTGAGAGTGTTACTAATACGAGTATAGAATTTCGGATTGAAAATGTGTATGGAACAAACGGCGAGTGTCTCGGTGTCGCAGCAATATTTGTATTGCCTAAGTTTTTAGAAGATGATTTGACAGGGTTTGATGTTAGTGCGTAAAGAATATACAAAAAGCAAATTGCAATAAATGTCCATAATGAAATTACGTCATCTTTTTTGCGCATCCAGCTACTTGTTGTGCGTAATGTTTTCAAATTCCTTTTAGAATTTCACGTAATTTCGGTCTTATTTATCGTATGACAGAACAATCTGAAATTAAATTCCTCGACGGGCCTCAGAGCCGGTGGGACGATTTTAAAGTAACCATTCGCACTGTGGTTGATTTTATTAAAGGATATCGAGTGCTGCACTTTGCAGGGCCTTGTGTGACTGTCTTTGGCTCGGCTCGATTCGAAGAAAACAACCCGCATTATATCAATGCACGGCAGATAGGGCGTGAAATAGCCAAACTTGGATTCACGATTATGACTGGTGGTGGCCCTGGTATTATGGAAGCAGCCAACCGAGGAGCCCGTGACGTGAAAGGTCGCAGTGTGGGTTGTAATATTGAATTGCCTTTTGAACAAAGTCCTAATCCCTATCTTGATAAATGGGTCAACATCAAGTATTTTTTTGTTAGAAAGACCTTGCTTATTAAATACTCCTATGCCTTTATAGTTATGCCAGGCGGATTTGGCACGCTCGATGAATTATTTGAATCATTGACCTTGATTCAAAATAAGAAAATTAAGAATTTCCCTATTGTGATTTTTGACACAGCATTCCATAAACATCTGATCGCATACATCGATGATATGAAAAAGCAAGGCACCATTTCTCCCGAAGATCTTGATCTAATGTTAGTGACCGATAGTATTGAAGAAACCGTTGCGCATATTAAACATTGCATTACAAGGTTCGGATTAAAGTATCAAACGAAATACAGGCCGATGAAATGGTTGTTTGAAAAAAATGGAGTAGCGTAAATCGCACAAACTCAGCGATGTGTTCAAATGTCTAAATAACGCAGCCACGTATGATACACGGTAAACAGTATGCTTGTAATCTTGCTGTAGGAGGTTTTGCAGTGTAGTTGTAGGCTTCCTCAAAGTTGGACATGCACCTCGGGTTTGAATACAATAGCATACCCGGTTTCCTTGTCCGGCCAATTAATTGCATTGCATACCTTCAACGGCGAGTATTGCGGCATATCTAAGATTAAACACGAAACCTATTGCCTTGAAAAAAAACTATGCAAGGCAATTAGTATGCACAAAATTTAAAAATAATAAATGCGAAGATGTACTATCTTTATTTTTATTCAAGAGATACTCAAAACGGACATCGTAAATAGTTTTGAAGGCATTGAACAAAAAACACACTAGGCTGAATGGAACGTATAAAATGTAATCACAATGAATCGCACGAACACTAGCGGAAGGAAATACATCGTAGGTATACTCTTACTTTTATCTCAACTCATTATTTTTAAGTCACTTTTCGTTCAGCAGTGTATGCTGCTTAATCGTATGAAGAGTGTAAGTTTACTGCATACACTTTTTGTATCAACTGCGATCTTAGGACTGAGCTTACTATGTTACTTAAATAGTAATTTCAACACAATCAATGGGTATGTATTGAAACTCAAAGCAACTCGGATAAATATGCTATTGCTATTAAGTATTGCATTGTTATTCAGCAATTGTTCATTTTCACAAAAAAAATCGACTATGTCAGTAGAAAAAAATTCATTTTATTCTAAAGAAGATACCACCGCCTTGAACGTGCGTGATGAAGAATGGGAAAAAGTGTTAGATCCAATGGTCTACAGTGTTGCACGTGAAAAAGCCACTGAGCGCGCCTTTACAGGGCAATATTGGAATCATACTGAAGCGGGTTTATATCGTTGCAAGGCTTGTGGCAATGCGCTTTTTAGGTCCAATGGTAAATTTGAAAGTAGCTGTGGATGGCCTTCGTTTTTCGAACCTATATCACCAACGAGCGTAAAATATGCGACTGATAAAACGTATGGTATGGATCGTGTCGAAGTGATGTGTGGACGCTGTGATGCGCATCTCGGACATATTTTTGATGACGGTCCTCCGCCCACCTATAAGCGATATTGTATCAATTCAGTGATTATTGATTTTGAAAAAAAATAACGATTCGAACAAAAATGAGCAATATGAAATATAATTTTTTGGCTGTTGTTAGTATGCTAATAGTCGTGTTGAGTTGCGGAGCCAAAGAAGGTAAAGTTCAAAACAGAAACGTCTTCAACGATATGCAATCAACTAAAAATTCAATGGAAAATAAAATCGATACAGCCACAGTTGGTGGTGGATGCTTTTGGTGCACCGAAGCCCAGCTGCAGCAATTAGAAGGTGTACGCACAGTTAGCTCAGGTTATGCTGGTGGGTCAACCAAAAACCCAAGCTATAATGAAGTTTGTACCGGACTCACAGGACACGCCGAAGTCATACAAGTAACGTTTGATCCAGCTGTAATAAGTTACGACGAATTGCTGGCTGCCTTTTGGCAAGCGCACGATCCAACACAGCTCAATAGGCAAGGAAATGATATCGGAACTCAATACCGTTCCGTCATTTTTTATCACAATGATGAGCAACGGGAAATTGCCGAAAATTACAAGCGACGCTTGAATGATGAGAAGGCGTATGATAAACCTGTCGTTACAGAAATTTCTCCTTTGAGTATATTTTACAAAGGAGAGGCCTATCATCAAAACTATTTTAATCAGAATGCTTCACAAGGTTATTGTCAGTTTGTGATTCAACCCAAACTTGATAAGTTCAAAAAAGTATTCAAAGACAAATTAAAAAAGCACTAAATTCGGGTCACGAATTATGAAGAAATTATTTATCCTTTCCCTACTCGCAGTCATTGGCATACATGCAAATGCCTTGAACAAGAAAAATGCTTGTATAAAACAAACTACCTCAGAAGCCGGCATTTCTATCGGCTCGAATGCTTACCTATCCTTCGCGTCTTTGGCAGCAAATCAATATTGGAAGCTAGGAAAAAATCAGAAACATCTACAAGTTGGACTTGGCGCAAGATTTACCTCATCATTCGGTGGGAAGAATATAAATTATGTGACGGATGACCCTATATTAAGCAGTGGGCAAACTGGCTTAGGTTCGTTATTTATGAAACAAATTTCAAAAAATATTGATACGCTAAACGTATCCACAACGCAGGTGAATACCATGAATGCTGTGTTGTATCTGCGATATGAATTGAATTCAAAGTGGGTCATTGATTTTAATATGGATTTAGCTGGATTCGCGTTCGGAGGGGCTAAGTCTTCGACCTTAACCTATGGTGAGCATAGCGATGCGACACGATCCACGAATGCCAAACCTTCTCCAAGAAATGTGTTGTTGTTTAGCGCATATAATCGTGGTTCATTCTACAATGAATTGATGCTTTCCTATTTGTATAAGAAAAATATACGATTGAAAGCTGGTTTTTCAAGCCTCAATTACGAATATACCATTGATAATCCTGTGTTGTATACGAACACGTTAGGCACTGTCATAGGCATCGATCGTTATCGAATGAAGTCGCTTTGTTTCGGTGTCGGGGTGAATTACATTTTTAACCTAAAAAAATAGTAACCTTGAAAACGTGCTCTATCGCTTTATGCTGTCTCTTGTTTTTAACCTTTACTGTATCGGCGCAGCTGTGGACGAATGTTCAAAATGTGGCTGTTTCGTTTAAAATTAAAAATGCTGGAATGACGGTGAATGGCAAATTTAAGGATGTCTCCGCTGCTGTGTCTCTTGATGAAAAACACGTCGAGCATTCTACGTTCAATGGTGTTATTCAAGCAAGGTCGGTGAACACAGAAAATTCGATGCGGGATGCTCATCTAAGAGATAAGGAAGAGTTTTTTAATGTCACAAGGTTCCCGACAATGACAATGAAGGCACTTAAGGTCGGCTCAAATCAAGTAGGGGGCTCTTATAAAGTAGAGTGGTTAGTATCTATCAAAGGGATTTCAAAAAAAGTCACAACCGATGTCTTTGTCAATAAGAACGGCAATTCTATCGCTATACTCACTGCATTTCAACTCAATCGTCTTGATTGGAAAGTGGGGGGCAACGGTATCTTAATGAGTGATAAAGTAATGGTTACTGTGAGTGCAAATCTTCTGCCATAAACAAACGTGCCGCTTTTCTTTCAGCAGTCTTCGTTTTGTTGTGTGTCTTTCTCTGTTACACCGAAACATTGCAAGCTGTTTTAGAAACGATGCAATTATCGAATAAGAATTACATCACCTTTTAATGTGTAGAGCCTGCCCGTACTTTGGCAGTAATAACGAACGAGATAATAATAAGTGCCCATTTCTGCATCTTCTCCTTTGTAATGCCCATTCCAATTGTCAAATAGATAGCGGCTTTTGAAAACGCATTCACCCCATCTATTGAAAATCAGGAAATCTTTTAATTCAATCCCATTGGTGCCTCGGATGGCAAATTCATCATTTCGTCCATCGTTATTCGGTGAGAATGCATTTGGCATGAACACATTTTCACAACAAATCTTTTCTGTAATTCTGACTTGAGAATTCGTACTGCATCCATTGGCATCAGTGACTTGTATTCTATAATCTCCAATACCTAGATTGGTAAAGATTGGTGTTGTTTGAAGAATAGCACCCGGATTTATTTGATACGTATACGAACCCGTTCCTCCGCTGACATGAAAAATGAGTCGGCCTTCAGCATAACTCCCGCACGAGTCATTGATATAGTCTACTTGGTTGATGACTAATTTATCAGGTGCATTGATCACAGACTGCGATGTGTTCGTACATCCATCGGCATCGGTGACAGTAATAATATAAGTGCCGGCTGCTAAGGAAGTGAAATTGCCATTTGTATTGATATATCCTCCCGGTGATAATGAATATTCCTGTATAGTAGAATTGCTATTCGCACTTACCCGTATACTCCCATCTTGATTTTCGGCGCACGTTAGATCCTGTTCAACCACAGATTGGAAGCTTGGTGCATTCAAACTTTGTAACACAATGGACGAACTAACCGTACATCCGTTACCATCTTTCACGACAACATTGTAGGTAGTTGATGTCAAGCTGCCAAAAAAGTTATTACTTCCAAAAAGGCCGCCGATCGAATAATTAAAGGGTGTGGTGCCGCCAGAGGCATTGATGAATGCGGTGCCATTGTTATTCGGATTGCAACTTGGTTGCGTCACTGTGATCGAATTGATAATTAATTGCGTGGGTTCGGTGATCGTATACACACCAGATTTCGAACAACCATTTACATCAGTGCAGGTTATAGTAAATAGGCCGGTACCTAAATTAGGAAATGAGCCACTTGAATTGGTTGCCCCAATTGGATTTAATGTGTAGGTCAAGGGGCTAGTACCTCCGGCATACACAATACTAAGGCTTCCGTTAGTAGCTCCATGACAAAGCACGTTTAATGCCGTAGCCGAAACAAGATTGATGGCAGATGGTTCAATAATTGTTTTAATAGAACTAAGACTGCACCCGCTCGCATCTTGCGCAATGATGGTGTATGTGCCTGCTGTAAGATTTGTGAAACTACCCGTGCTATTAGTAACACCAGAAGGATTGAGTTGATAAGTGATAGCGCCCGTGCCGCCAGTTGCTGTTCCGATAATCTTGCCATTTTGAAGTCCGTTACAAGTAATATTGGTGCTTGTAAGCGAATTCCATAGGATCGCAGGTGCTGAAGTAATCGTTGTTGACGAAGAGGATGAACATCCAGACGCATCGGTGTAACTGACAGTATATGTACCAGGGCTCAAATTGCCAAACAGGCCAGTTGTATTGGTTATGCCACCTGGTTGTACACTATAATTTGTGATGCCGGTACTATTTACCGCTGTGGCATTGATAGAACCACTCACCGAATTCCAGCATGGAAGATTCGTCGTACTCAAGGTAAGTCCAGGTGTTGAAATGACCTTGGTAATGGTCGAAGTTCCGTTGCATGGGCCGCTAACCGTCAGGGTTACCGTATATGTGCCGGCTGAGGAGAAGGTATGAGTTGGATTTTGAACACCCGTACCATTGTTAGTGCCTGACGCAGGGTCGCCGAAATTCCAGACGAAATTATTCGGACACGGTGTTGAACTATTAGTAAATTGATATTGTAAGGATGTATTCGTGCATGCAAATGTGTAATTGGCAACATTCAATGGTGCATTTTCAATCTTGATATCGTCAAATGCGACGCCATCAAAGTTATTACATGTTGTGCCTGCGCCAAAGACAAACCTAAAACGTACCGAGGCTTGTCCTGACAAGTTACCCAAGCAATGCTTCGCGATTACCCATCCACCGCTGCCGCCTCCTCCCTGACAAGAACCTGAGGTTGGTAACGAAGAACCTGCCCAACCAACTTTTGGATTGGCTAATGTTGCTAGATTGATAATGCTAGGATTGTTAAACCAATTTTGTGTCATGCAATCGGTTGGGTCTGTATCACTGCCAACATTGTTCCATGTCACACCATTATCAATAGAAGACTGAAACGAAGCGCCGTCGTAGGTATTTTCGCAATCCCAATAGATTTTAAATGAAATGACTGGATTGGCAAGACTCGTAAAGTCAAAACAAGGACTCATCACATACGATCGCGCACCGTTGGTGTATGCAGACCCCGATAAGCCTCCAGTAACCCAACATTTTGTACCACCCCCAGCGCTCGTGATAAAGGCTTTGGAAGGTGTGCCCAACGCCCAGTCGTTACCTGTGCCGCCGCTAACCCAGCTGCCTGTACCACTTTCAAAGCCTTGATTGTAGGGATATGCATTGATGGTTAAACTGCATTGTGCATAGGATGTCGTATGCAAAAACAGAAAGAAAAATAAGAGGGTACTTATTTTGTTCATGGTGGGGAAAGTCTTGTGGGGCTGCGAATTTAATTCAATTACCGCACAAATGAGAAAAATCGACACGCTCTAAAGCTTTCTTGATCATTTGGTAATTAGGGTAGCAACGATTTTGTCAATGGGGAGACTTACATCCATTGCTGAAAATTGCTGAAGGGGGAGTTGCCTAAAGGTTATTTCTTCATGTCCGTTTCCGTGAAAGTCAAACACCCTTTCACGCAGGTCAATAAGAGGTTTGGCATCTATTGGTCGTACGTTATAATAGATGCTAATAATCTGCGACGTCTGGTCAAATGCTGATAGCTGAAAGAAATCTGTTGTATAAATATGATTACCTACTTCGATGTCGATATTGAGTTCTTCCTTCCATTCTCTTATCAGGCAATCTTTGATGCCTTCACCGAATTCGAGCCCTCCGCCAGGAAATTTAGTAAACTTAAAATCGCCAATCCGTTCATCACTCACAAGAATTTGTTGCCTGTCGTTAATCCAAATGCCATAAACTCGAATATTGAAGCGTTTCATAGGTCTAAAATAGGTTGTTTTAAGAATAGAATTTGCGGCTTAGCACCTTTTTAAGTTCTCGAACAATAATCAGATGCGCCATAGCTTCAACCTGATTATAATTGGGTAATTCTATTGTGCCTTTATGCAGCTCCTCTTCCGATAGGTCAATGCGATACAAGACGCCAATTAAGGTTGAATACGATGTTTTAATCAGTTCATCAATCTGGGCAATTAATTGCGTGTGCAATTCAGAGTAGGCATGTTCAATATTGCCTGAAAAGTTGATACGTAGACCAAACACCCCGAAATCCTTCATGATTTGCTCAGCTGTCTGTTGCACAATTTCGGCCCTATTGAAATAAGGCTGCAGGTTTGTATCGCTGAGTTTGGGGAGGTGTTCACTCATATCGTTTGTAAAAGTACATAAACACATTGAAACGGGTTTGTATGCCTATTTATTCAGGTAGACTAACGTGTTTGGGTGCACTATAAAAGTTATTTGTGTAAATACCTTGGTTCTCTAAATCTTCCACGGCATTGCGTTTAGGTGCGATGATTAGTCTTCGCTGAGAAGCACTTCAAAAATGTCGATAATAGAAGGGTAGGTGTTTCGCAATTGATACCTGATATTGTTCTTATGCACCCATATCGCCTTTTTAATACCTTCTTCCCGCTGAGGTTTGAGCCACGTATTCTCTGTAAACATGAGATACCAAACGGTTTCTTTTAGAATCACGGAGGTTTCTAGGTATAAATGGTAGGTATTGCAAAGTTTCCGGACAATTTCAGGATTGCGGATACCTGTTTCCTCATACACTTCTCTCACAGCGCATTTCTCAATGCTTTCCCCTTGATCTAATTTGCCTTTAGGTAAATCCCATTTTTTGCGACGATAAATAAATAATAACTCATTCCTATTATTGAATACGACGCCACCGCCCGCCTTGATGACCCTGAATGCGCGCTTTAGCGTATCGAGGTTCTTTTCAGGATCGCCGACGATGATAGCATCCTCTAACTCAGAAATCATCAGTAAATCAACGAGGTCAGAGGCTTTTTGTCGGGTAAAATTGAACATGATAAAGGCATTGTTCATCGAAAACTGCTGTATAGCAGCCTGATAGTCTTCAGTAAGGAGGATACGTTTATTATTCAGAATAATTTTAATCAGACTCATGTTCATTTGTATATTAGACTTTCACTCAGTAGGTTTGCAAACTATGAAACGAGAACTAGTGGTGGCAGAAAAACTGCTGCAAATTAATGCCGTAAAATTAAATATTCAAAATCCTTTTACGTGGGCGAGCGGATGGAAGAGTCCAATTTATTGTGATAACCGCAAGATCCTGTCGTATCCTCATGTTAGGGACTTCATCAAAAGCGAAATGACGAACGCCGTCTTTACAGAATTTCCTGATGCGGACGTCATTGCTGGAGTGGCAACGGCCGGTATTCCGCATGGTGCGTTGATCGCTGATTTATTGAGTCTGCCTTTTATTTATGTAAGGTCTAAACCAAAAGAGCATGGAATGGGCAATCAAATTGAAGGGGTGCTTGAGGCAGGTCAAAAGGTAGTTGTCATCGAAGATTTAATCTCCACAGGCAAGAGTAGTATGGAAGCCGTCGATGCCATCAAGGCAGCCGGTGGCGAGGTCATTGGATTATGCAGTGTGTTTACTTATGGCTTCGATATCGCTGTGAAATTATTTAATGATGCTAATATTAAAACATTGAGCCTCAGTAACTACAACGCATTACTTGAATTATCACTTGATAAGAAGACAATCTCATCCGATGAGCTTGAGCAGCTTAAAACCTGGCGAGAAAACCCTGCAGCCTGGGGCAAATAGGGACTGATCAACGCATACAATTGAAGATTCGTTTATATATGTAGCGCAGAAGTCCGATATGTTTTTGTGTGGCAATCCAACGAATATCCACTATCAAGTTGTACTGCCGTTTTCATAGTGAGACACAATCAGAGTCCATTTTCAACAAGTCAATCCAGTTTCGGTTGTCTGTTTTGTAATGAAGCAAGGTATAAATTAGGCTATGGCCATATATTTCTTATGCGTCGAATGTCTTACAGACTTTAAACCTACGTCAGACTGTCATAGAGGCAGTCTTTTTAATGGAATAAATTTTTACTGAGTGACTTCTAGTGCGCCTTGATTGTCATTAGCTGATGGTCAAATTTATGGTGACTACAATACGGATCCTTCAATCATCTGGTCGGCGGGGATTGATTCTTTCTCTTGATGTTGGAGTATGTCATTTTAATGACTACTTGATATTATTTTAGTATAATGTAACTAATTGATTAACAATTATTAATAAGCGTTTATTGAATAGGTTATTATTTTCAATAAACATCTTTCGCGTGTTGCTAGAAAAGGATGCACTGCATGTAAGACGGAGAAATGTAAGCTATACGTACGCTATTGAGCTAACATACTATCCATCTTTCCAGTATGATACACTCTAGCTAGGGTTTAAGTTCTATTTTTGTGCGAATAG
>CAIRSV010000346.1 GCA_903881265.1 uncultured Bacteroidota bacterium | reverse complement strand
GTATAGCACCTGCAAGTATCTCACTCGCTGAGGCGGAGTTTTCATCCACTAAAATGCAAAGTTTCCCTTGCTCGAAAAGGCCTTCCGTTGACGTCATCAGGCTATCGCTTTTGTTTTTACCTTTTGTACGCACAATAGTATGTGTGCCGGCAATGAGTTCGTCTGCAACGCGCGCCACCGCATCCATATAACCTCCTGGATTTTCTCTCACATCAATAATAAGTTTCTTGATATGGTCTTTTACCAAGGCGTCAAGGGCCTCCTTGAATTCATCATAGGTTGTTTCACTAAATAGATCAATCTTAATATAGCCGGTCTCTGCAGTTAACTTGAATGAAGCGGTGACACTTTTAATCGGCACCATCCCTCTTGAAATGTGTAACGTTGTATCGGTATTGTCAAGTCGTTGTAGGGTTAATGTCACAGTTGATTTTTCTTCTCCGCGTATACGTCTGATGATTTCATCTTCATCCATTGTGCGTCCTGCAATCACACTATCATTGATACGGATAATCTTATCGCCGGGATGAATAGGTGTATGATCAGAAGGTCCATCAGGTATCACACCACTTACAATGACGGTATCGTGCAGCATATAAAATTCGATGCCAATGCCATAAAATGAACCTTCGAGTTCGGCGTTGCTGCGCACTAAGTCTTTAGCCGGAATATAAACGGTGTGCGGGTCGAGATTGCTGAGTATGCCTTCGATGCCACTTTGATAGAGCTTCTTTTCATCAAGTGTGTCGACATATTTTTCGGAGAGCAATCGCACCAATTGATCTAATTGCGCACCAGTGTTGGATGAAATTGTGGTGGAGCCATTTTGATTTGCTAGCTTAAAACCTATGAGCATCCCTATGATGAGTAGAAGTGCAAAGGAGAAAGGTTGCCAGAAATCGGTTGGCTTAGTGGGTTCCAAAGTTGGGAATGAAAATCAATTATGGGTTAACCGTGATGGTGTTAGAAATTTCGTTATAGCCGCCTGTGCTACTTGTATAAAAATCGACATTCCCCACACGAAGTGTTACGGTGTATGAGCCTGCAGCCGTCACAACCACTTTTTGATGTCGTGACAAACTATCGATCACAGCGCCTCCAGGATAGAAGCCTGCGTTATTATACCAAATTGATTTTTGATAACCTTCTGAACAATTGAATAAGTAGAGGGTGTCGTTTACTTTAGGGTTTGAATTTGAAAACGTGAAACAAGCTTTTCGTGATACTGTTTTGACACAAGAGGTGAAACCTACAAGGACTATCAGGGAGCATAATAAGATGAATCGTGACATAGTGTGCGTTTAAAATTGTGGATAAAAGTAATCGTTTTTTTTAGAATCTGAAAATGAATTTATAGAATTAAAAGATGTTTCGATTTTAATTGTTGTGGATTCAGGATAAAGCTATGCACAACGGCGTTGACCTCGTTTAGATACATAGGAAGTTGCGTGGTGTATTCTTGAGGCAGCGCCCCACCTTTGATCATCCATATAAAATCAATATGTTTGATTTCGTCTAAAAGAAAATGGGTATTTTTTCGATTCACGTAGATGGTATGTTCGATGAGTTTTTCTTCTTCAGCAAAACAATACACTTCATAAAATTCGTTCTTTACTTCCACTTCAAATTCGTGTGTGCGCTCAAACATATAATTGAAGGCTTTATTGATGCGCCATACAAACTGATACGAAGGCAAGGGGCAGACTATGCCTATCAACATCGCATCTTCAAAGAATTCATCTTCGATCATTGAATTGTCAAGCACTTGTTTTTTTTGTTTGATTGCTTTCATGAGGGTATCCAATAATGCTGTTTAAAATCTACGACCTGATCATCGATAATAGTAAGACCTTCTGCTTCTAATAATTCTTGCATCAGGGTAGGGCTTGCAAAATGATGTTTTCCTGTGAGTATGCCATCTCTATTGACTACCCGATGTGCCGGCACGCTGGGCTTCACTGTATGCGCTTTGTTCATGGCCCAGCCAACCATTCGTGAGGTTAGTCGACTTCCAATGGCATCTGCGAGTGCGCCGTAATTGGTCACCTTGCCTTTGGGAATACGACGAACCATACCATAGATTTTTTCAATCCAGTCATCCTCTCGTGGTATTGCTTTCTTTTTTACGGCTGTGTTCATCGTACACTTTTTTTTTCGTCGTTGATAGTGTCTTTGCGGGTTTGTACTAAACGTTCTTTCTTACCGAGGTCCACCACATTTTTATAGTCAAACGGACAATGTAGGCAACCATTACCACAGCAGTAACCGCGGTTCAATAAATACGCTGCTGTAAATACATAGAGTCCGCTGTCATTCACATAACCTTCATCATCCTCAAAGATCGATTTCTTCATGGCGTTTCTTTTTAGGAGGTACGACAATTTCCGTTGACGGTAATCTGAAGCTGACGTATTGTATCGTGCGATTATCTACTAAATGCATCCCTTCATAAAAGGTCAATATCGAAAGTGGAAAGGCAGGGGTACCATTTTTATGAACATCATCAATACGTTCTACAAGCGGACATTGATGATGTTCGATCATTTCATTCGTGAAATCAAACAGTTCTTTTGAATCAGTTTTTAGATGTATCAGTCCGTTCTCAACTAGAATCGATTGATACATCTTTAAAAATTTATGATGCGTCAGTCGGTTTTTTGCTTTTGATTCACGAAGAAAAGGATCAGGGAAGGTAATCCAAATTTCAGCGATGCTCTGTGGATTAAAATAGTCAAGAATTTGCTCAATGCGAATTCTCAAAAAACGAACATTGCTTATTTCTTGTTGCAGCGCCATTTTAGCGCCCACATACATACGGTTGCCTTTGATATCAATGCCGATAAAATTCTTATCAGGAAAGGCTTTTGCCATGTTGACGGTATATTCACCTTTTCCGCAGGCCAATTCCAATACAATCGGATTGTTATTGCCGAAGATTGTTTGCCACTTGTCTTTACTTTGTTCAGGAAATTGAAACACATTTGGGAAGGTGCTTATTTCTGCAAAACGTTTGAGTTTCTTTGCTTTCATTCAATGTATACGATGATGGCAGCAAAAATATTAAAACATTTCGTCAATCAGGTTCTTATTTTATGCTCGTGCATGCAAGCGCAATCATTCGTCGGTGTGCAACACTTTTTTAAAAGGGTTATGATCAGATACATGCAAGGTGTTTTGAGGCTTTTCTCTTGATCAAAAAAATCTCTGACTGTTTTTATTTTAAATACTAAATTTGCAACCGATTAAAAATACACAGCATGACAGAGCTCATAGAAACTATCATAAAGAATGTAAACGAACAGATGGTCAAAGCCATCACGCATCACGAATCGGAGGTATTGAAAATCAGAGCGGGTAAGGCATCGCCAACGATGTTAGATGGTTTGTTAGTCGACTATTATGGATCGCCAACGCCTATTGCTCAGGTATCAAACATCAGTATCGTTGATGCGAGAACCTTAACGATTCAACCTTATGAGAAGAATATGTTGGCGCCCATCGAGCGTTCTATTATGGCTGGTAATATTGGTGTCACGCCACAAAATGATGGTATTGTGATTCGTCTGTATATGCCGCCATTAACCGAAGAGCGACGAAAAGAATTTGTGAAGAAAGTAATGGCCGAAGGTGAATCTGCGAAGATTGCGGTTCGCAATATTCGTCGCGATGGTATTGAACAAATCAAGAAATTACAAAAAGACGGATTAAGCGAAGATGCGGCCAAAGAATCTGAAGCACGCATACAAGCGATCACCGATAAAAAAATTGTTGAGGTGGATGCGCATTGCGCCGCGAAGGAGAAAGAACTTCTGACAGTCTAATGCTTGCGCTGCTGCAAGATTACCTGAAAGATAATTGGCTACTTGCCATCTCTGCTCCGTTTTACACGGGTATGATTTTGCTTGAAGTGATTGTGAGTAATTATCACAAGAAGGCCTTCCACACCGTGAAAGAAACCCTGATTAATTTTTGGCTCAATATGGCCAATACCTTATTGGGCATCAGTTGTAAAGTGCTTGTATTGGGTATGATGACGTGGTTCTTGCAGTTTCATCTGATCAGCATCTCCAACGAGTATCTCTATTGGATGCTCTTATTTATCGCACTTGACCTTTGCTTTTATGTCGAGCATCGCAGTGAGCACATGGTTCGTTTTTTATGGGCGGTGCACGTCACGCATCATTCGTCACAAGAGTATAACCTCACCACGGGTTTTCGTTCGTCTGTCTTCAGACCGCTGGTGTCGTGTTGGTTTTTTATTCCGCTGATATTGTTGGGTTTCAAACCACTTGATATTTTATTGATGGATGCGATCTGTCAGATTTATGGTATTCTCGTGCATACGCAATATGTGCGCAAGATGCCGAAATGGTTTGAATCAATTTTTGTCAGTCCCGGACATCATAGGGTACATCATGCGAGCAATGTCATTTACCTCGATAAGAATATGGGTATGGTAATGATTATTTGGGATCGAATATTCGGCACGTTTCAACACGAGTTGGAGACTGAGCAAGTGGTGTATGGGTTAACAACAAATCCTGCACATCCGTATCATCCTATCGGTATTATTTTTCACGAATGGAAACAGCTTTTCAAGGACTTGTCGAAACCCAATACAAGCCTGTCTATAAAATTCAACTATCTGTTTAAACCGCCAGGGTGGAGCCACGATGGCAGCAGGCAAACGGCCGACGAAATGCGAAAGGCTTTGACGGAAACAGCTGCGACTAAGTAAGCAATCAAGCTTGTCATCGCGTTGCGCAATACGATTTTGCGTCCTATTCTTGGCGTTGACCTTTTCATGTAATTAACGCTTTAGTCATACATTAAAGGCAGATAACTAATTTAATGCATGTATATTCGCGCACTTTTTAACCTTACCATACCATCCTGAGGTGGATATAGTTTGGTTAAAAACACTCAATAAATTATTATGAACATACGCAACATAGCTATCATAGCGCACGTCGATCACGGTAAAACAACCCTTGTCGATAAAATTTTACATCAGACCAATGTTTTCCGTTCGAATCAGGAAACAGGTGATTTGATCATGGACAGCAACGATCTTGAACGAGAGCGAGGTATTACTATCTTCTCTAAAAACGCATCTGTTGTTTACAAGGACGTGAAGATTAATGTCATTGATACTCCTGGTCACAGTGATTTCGGTGGTGAAGTGGAACGAGTATTGAAAATGGCCGATGGCGTTATTCTATTGGTGGATGCCTTTGAAGGACCTATGCCTCAGACACGTTTCGTATTACAAAAAGCATTGGCATTGAACCTAAAACCTATTGTTGTTATCAATAAGGTGGATAAGGCCAACTGTCGTCCTGATGAAGTACACGATGCCGTATTTGAATTATTTTTTAATTTGGATGCAACCGAAGAGCAATTGAATTTCCC
>CAIRSV010000345.1 GCA_903881265.1 uncultured Bacteroidota bacterium | reverse complement strand
GCTTTCGCCGCCCCACAAGCGCATAGTGACGCCAACAACTTCGTGCCCTGCTGCCTTTAGTTCGGCGGCGGCGACGGATGAGTCCAAACTGCGGAACAACAACAGGTTGCAGCTAGTACTAGCAACTAAATAATAAAAAAGGAGTTCCCAATAGCACTCCTTTTTTTATTGTATTAAAACGCACGAATGAAAGGCGTTTGAACATAGGTATAAGATCGCTCTAAAAGGTATTTTCTTGTTGTATGCGGCGAGGCAATCACAACCTTATTCCTTTCCATGAGTAAACAAATACAAACAATACCGTATTTATTCGCCCATAATTGCTTGTCTGGATTGGGGTTTCCGCTCTGTATATAATTTAAAGGCCGTTAAGAATCGATCGCTATCACTTATCTTATCGATTGGATAAACAACACCTTTAGGATCTTCTAACATCGCAATATGATCTAATTCCTTCGCAACAAAATAGACATTCATCATGGCACTTTCCGCTTTGTTGACACCGATGAATGCGCCTTTATCATCCTTCGCATAGTAGAGGCTTTCAGCATTCTGATTGACCTTGACCATGTTAATTTCATTCTCTATGAAATACGCATCGATATATTTACCAGACACCTGATCATACATATTGCGATAGCCCGTTCCTGATAATAAAAATGCAGCACCTCGTAAATTAACTTCCGACAGTTTATTACTGACCGTGTGAATGAAAATTGTATCCGCCACAGATTGTCGTGTGGTGCTCCACAACACAGGCGATTTAAATAATTTGAAGGTTGAATCTAGTTGCGAATACGACAGGCTATCACATACCGCTTGCATCGAATCGGCGAATATCTTCACACCACGATTGGCAAGTATCAATTTAGGCTCTTCAGTTTTTGCGCTGCGATAGGTCGAATCAGCTAGAAGAAGATTATACATTACTGTAATGACTTTATTTTTCTTTTCACCTGTAACAACTTCAATTCGTTTCAGTTTCGTTGCATCGATTACTCGTATCGACATCATCGTATCGGCTCGCATAAACGTACTATCCTTATCGGTCACAGTAACAAGTTTTGGATTGACAGACGCCAACATAAATTTTGAATTCTCATTGAATTCAGCAACACCACAACGCAAGGTGCTTTTCTCAGCCGTGTCTGTCACCACAACATTACCAACAGCCTTTGCATATCCAGTTTTTTTATTGTATTCGGCTTCGTCAGCAGTCAAGATTGTTTTTCCTCCATCTTGGACAATCACTACATCTGTTGATGCTTTCCCATAACCTGACAGTTTATTATACGCAACAACCTTTGCTGTCATCGTGCTATTGTTTTTCATATCAACGATAATGACATCACCTGTTGCATTTCCTGCACCACTTTTTTCATCGTAGGTTAGTGTATTACCCGTGATAGTTTGATCACTGTTTGCTACAGATGTTCTTTTTGTAAAGACTGCCTTTTCATTCTTCGAATCATAGGTACCGCCCTTTGTTTTCACAATACTGTTTTCGCCATTGATGGTACTTTCATCCAAAAACTTGATTACTTTATTGGCTGTATTATAGGTTAATTCTTTTGAATCAATTGTGAATTTTGGATTGGTAATAATGACATCTTTTTTAAAGAACGTCTGTTTCGAAAGACCATCATACATACCTTCATTGCTGCTGACAGTGGTTTCACCCGTTTGAAGGGTACCGCCATTATAATACTTCCCTACTTTAGTTTTAAGATTATACGACAGCTGCTCAGTATATAATGTATTGGCACTATCAATGATCTTAACATTGCCTGTCATCTGTGCCATATTGGTATTTCCAGTGTATTGGATATAATCGCTTTGTGCACTGCTGCCATTGCTGCTAATGATGTGCACATTACTATAGGCCTCAACAAAATTTTTATCGAAATAAAAATGCGCGCTGTCGCAAGTCATTGTGGTTCCTTCGTGGGTGATTACAACTGTACCAATGATTCGCTGATAACTGAGTGTCTCTGATTTATACCCTCGCAAACTATCACCAGTGATATTAATCATTTTCAATCCGGCGGTATCCATCATAACGGCCTGCGAAAAACAGGAACAAGTAAAAATCAACAGTATGACACTAAGGATATATCTTTTCATATTGACGGAAGCAATGCGCGGAATTCGACTGTAAAGTCTTTGGGTGTTTATTCGTGATTTAATAGAGAATGCATTAATCCTTGGCATTAGGAGCGGGCTGAGGCGGACAATCATTCTTATTTTTCTTGCCGAATATAGCCACATTGATATAACGAGACGGTCGTGCATTCACATCAGCCAAAAGATTATTCGCGGTGGCCAAGGTGTTTTTTAGATTCTTGTAGAGTTTGTCGTCATTCATAAGCAAGGCCATACTACCGGTGCCATTATTAATTTTAGCTAGCGTCTTCTGCAACTCGTTCATCGTTGTTTTAAGTTCGTCCATGGTTGCATCAAAATCAACCTTCTTCAGATTAGCGGTTGTCGCTTCCACATTATTTAGCACGTGTGTGATGGTGGCCCCATTCTTATCAAGATTACCTGCAAACGAATTCAAACTGCCAATTAACGAGGCTATTTTTGCACTTTGAGCATTTAACTCATTGGCGAACTCACTGAAATCCTTCATCGTTTTGCTCATATCAGACAGCGTGCTCTTCAAATTATTCTGTGTATTCACGTCAAGGATCGTATTGATACTTTGAATCGTTTTATTCAACGAGGCTATCGTAATTTTAGCGCTGTCGATTGCGGGCGTGGCAGAGGCACCCAAACTTTCTATTGTACCGGCTGTGATATCGCCTTGGATCAACTGATTTTCTTCGATTGATTTAGCAGACGTTCCCAAGACCAAATTAACTGCTTTGGTTCCTAATAAGTCGAGCGATACAATCGATGCTTTTGAATCGTCTGGGATCATCAGCTTCTTATCGACCGACATAATGACCAATACTTTACCAGGGTGTTCGACCGAAAGCTGTATGGTTTTGACTGTTCCTACGGTGAATCCCTTAAGCTGCACATAACTCGCAGGCGTGAGTCCTTGCACATTATCATATTCGGCCATCACAATTTTGGTCGATGAGAATACACCACTCCCTTTAAGGTATTTGTATCCAAACACAAAAAGCAGGATGGCGCAAATGCCTAATAAGGCTATTTTAATTTCTTTGGATATATTCGGCATATTGATGTTTTAATGATTCATGAAGTTCAAACTAATTCCCCCTCTCCTTGATTATCTGCACTGTTTCTTTTTCTGCTTCTTCTTTATAAAAACGAATACCGTTAAATATTGAGCTAGCCACTTCTTGTTGACCTGATTCTGAATTCAGGTAATTCTCTTCTTCCGCATTATTGAGATAACCAATTTCAACCAACACACCCGGCATCGCACTGCTAGCCAATACCTGCAAGCTTTGTTGACGAATCCCCTCTGCGACCCTACCTTGACTCACAAAACCATCATTTATTTTTGATGCTAATACAATGCTTTGTGTCAGAAAAGCCTGCGAGTACTGTGCGACGATGATTTGTGTTGCTGGGTCTGATGGACTTAACAATTCTTCATTTTCGGCGATATTATCTGTGTGAAAACCAATGGCTTCTTGTTTTTCATCCACACGTGTTGGCCCGCACACAAGCACTAAGGTGCCCTTGACGGGCGAATTTTTTCTTGGGGTTGAATTGACGTGAATGGAAATATACAAATCTGCTTTTTCTTTATTCGCCAACTCAGTTCTGTATAAGAGCGATTCTTTAATACTCAAATGATCACCACCGGCAAAATGGTCATCAGTCCTTGTATACATCACTTTCACATCTTTCAGGTTGTCTTGTATCATCTGACCGACCTTCTTCCCAACAGAGAGCGTAATATCTTTTTCGTATGAGTAGGTACCGTGACATCCGGGGTCCTTACCACCGTGCCCGGCGTCAATCATCACCTTACGGATTTTCTTTTTTGCATAGAGGGTATTCGATTGCCCTAGCATAAAAAAACCAATAAAAACGAGGAAAATATAAGTAAGAGAGTTGTTTACATTCATTATTATCTGCACGCTGTTTAAATTCTATTAACCCTTTTGTGAAAATCGAATAGAATAGTTTAGTTACTTTTGTTGGGCCTATGCCCCTACTGCGTAAAAATAGATATAAAATCAAATTAAAGAGAAGAAAAATCCTTCCTATTTTGGTTATTTGTCTTCTATTTTTGAATTTGTTAACAAGAGCCCAAGGCACTGATACAAATGAGGTTGACGGTCATCTAACAGGGCAAACAAATACTGACAGCCTAAAAGACAACTACCCTATTTCAAAAGACAAACTTGAATTTCAGGTGAATTATCAATCCAAAGATTCAATTGTGTATAATGCGAAATCGAAACAATTGTTTTTGCATAACGAAGCGCAAATCGGCTATGATGATATAAAAGTACAAGCAGATTTCATTCAATACCAGCAAGATTCAAGTATGCTGAATGCCCTTGAAATAAAAAAGGAAGTCAGGGATACGGCCGACAAACCTCGACTAACGCAAGGGCAGGAATCATCGACCTTTACGGCCTTGCGTTATAATTTCAAATCGAAACGAGCGTTGATTGAGAATGCCTATTCGCAATATGGAGAAGGTTTTATATTAAGTCAGCAAGTAAAACGCAACAACGATAACACCATCAGTGGATTGCGAAATATCTATACCACTTGCAATGATGAGCATCCGCATTTTGGCATCTCAGCAAAAAAAATAAAAATCATTCCGAATAAAGTTGTCGTTTCAGGTTCGGCCAATTTGGTCATAGAAGACATACCCACACCGCTTTATCTTCCATTCGGTATGTTTCCTTTGCAAAAAGGCCAACGCAGTGGTTTTAAGTTGCCAACCTACGATATGAGCGAGCAACTTGGATTTGGACTTAGGGAGTTCGGATATTATTTTGCCATCAACGACCATGTCGATTTACTTGCGAACGCAGATATTTATGCGTTAGGAACCTATCGAGTGGGGCTTATGTCGAATTACGCGTATCGATATCGATTTAATGGTGGACTTAATTTTAATTATTCATATACCAAAATTGGGGAGCCTTATGAAGCTGGTAGTCAACGTTTGCGAAACTATAGTTTCATGTGGCGTCACAGTATCGATCAGCATGTGATACCCGGCACCAATTTCAATGCCAATGTAAATATTGTCAACAATCGGAGTTATCAATTGTATAATACCTACGATGCCAATACCTATCTCAATAACAATTATTCATCTTCGATTTCGTATTCAAAATCATGGGAAGGCAAGCCGTTTAATTTGAGTGCTGCGTTGCGACATAATCAAAATACCTTGAGCCGTCTTGTGCAGGTTACACTACCTGAGGTTGCCTTTAATGTCAATCAGATTTTCCCGCTGCAAATTAGAAAAGATATTATTACGCCGAGGTGGTACGAAAAAATTGGTGTTAGTTATCAATTTAATGCGTTGAACCGTATTGATTTTTATGATTCATCGTTCAGCATTACCAAACTCAGATGGAATGATTTTCAAAACGGCTTCAAGCATTCGCTTCCTATCAGTGCAAGCTATAATGTTCTCAAGTATTTCAATTCGTCTTTTAATGTAAACTACAATGAATATTGGTATACTAAGCGCGATTTCAAACAATATAATTTTACAGAACAGCGATTGGATACACTGCGTGATGCTGGTTTTTTCACAGCCCGCGATTTCGGCATGACGGCGTCCCTGTCGACCCGCATTTATGGTATAAAATTATTTAAAAAAGGTGCTATCAAAGGTATACGACATGTACTCACACCTTCTGTGAATGTTCGTTATCAACCCGATTTCGGTGGCGGTATCGGTCAGAATTATTACAACACCTTTATCGACAGCAACCTGACTGTTGGGCGCTATTCGTATTACGAAGCAAGCACGGCTATTTTAGGTGGAGGTCCAAGCGATGGCAAATTCGGAGGTATCGGTTTTAGTTTGGGTAATACCCTTCAATTGAAAGTACGAAATAGCAAAGACTCCATAAATAATACCAAGAAAATCAATTTGATTGACGGGCTCGATATTGGAGGCTCGTATAATTTCGCAGTTGATTCGTTTCAGTGGAGTGCTATTTCATTGCGATACAGAACAAATCTACTTGAGAATATCAACATCTCGGGTGGTATGATTTTTGACCCTTATACAATTGACAAAACAACAGGACGTCGTTCTAAAATTACGTATTTTGAAGCTAGTCATAAACTATTGCAATTTCGTTCAGCCAATCTTGCTCTTCACGCGCGACTGCCTATAAAGCGCGCCAATTCGGCCTTAACGAAAGCAAATCCTGAACAGTCAGAGGCCATCGGAAACCGCTATGCCATGTATACTGATTTTAATATTCCTTGGAATTTGGATATCAATTATACAATTGGTGTATCTAAGCGCTTCTTAGTGAAGTCGCAAAAAGACACAATTGAACTAAATCAAAGCCTGATGGTAAGCGGCGATATCAATCTGACGGCCAAATGGCGCATAGGTATATCGAGCGGATATGAATTTAGGACCAACGAAATAACATATACCTCCTTCGATATTTTCCGTGATCTTCATTGTTGGGAAATGCGATTAAATTTAATACCATTCGGACCACGCAAGAGCTATAATTTTGCGTTGAATGTAAAAGCATCAGTGCTACAAGATTTGAAACTAGTGCGCCGAAAAGATTTCAGGGATAATTTGTAAACAGCGGCATTCATTCGAAAGAGGTGTTACTGCTACTTACTCTAGATACGAGCTCTTAACCTTACCTTGTTTAATCTCAACGTGAATATGATCTTGCAGTGTAGTCGATAACATAAGTCCGATATAATCGACCGTAATTGGAAACCGTTTATGCTTTCTATCAACCAATACCGCTATTTGTATTTTTCGTGGAAGTGTTTCCAAAAAGAGTCGAGTCGCATACAGCAACGTACAACCTGAGTTAGCTACATCATCAACTAGAATGATAACCTTATTGTCGAGCGTAAAATCGTCAACGATAGCGGCATCGACCGGATTATTTTTATCAATTTTGATGCTGATAAGTTCTACGCGCAGTTCGCTAATTGCTTCGATATTCTTCTTTAGTAATTTGGCAATCGACAATCCTCTATCCACAATACCTGCTAGCACAATCTCGCTTTCGGTGATATTATTCTCGACAATTTCGTACGCAATGCGGTTGAGCTTGGTTTCGGCTTGCTTACTATCTATTATTTGTGTCTGAACAGGCATTTGTTTTTACGGCAAAAATACAAGTAAGAAATTGTAAACAAATCGATAATTCTTAAACATTACCATTAATTTTGTCCCAATTAAAATCGGATT
>CAIRSV010000344.1 GCA_903881265.1 uncultured Bacteroidota bacterium | reverse complement strand
TTATAGTCCGGATGATGGTCGCGCTATGGGACTTCAAGGTATGATTGACGATCTACTTGAACAAAGTGATTACCCTACGGGAAATACTATCAGTAACGAAGCAGAACAACTGAACAAAGGA
This sequence comes from uncultured Bacteroidota bacterium, assembly GCA_903881265.1. GTDB lineage: Bacteria > Bacteroidota > Bacteroidia > Chitinophagales > Chitinophagaceae > OLB11. The sequence continues at coordinate 15,169 of CAIRSV010000344.1, read as the reverse complement.
GATTATAAATCATTGGCTCGCTGTATTTCAGCCGCTGAGAATTTTCATGACTTGCCTGAAACGCAAGCGATGTTGAAAAAGATTGAGGAGGCTGCAGCCAATATAAAGACACCGGTGCTTGGTATTACTGGTACTGGCGGGGCAGGTAAGAGTAGTTTGGTGGATGAAATGGTTAGACGATATCTACTTGATTTTAAGGATAAGAAACTTGGTATCATTTCGGTTGATCCGTCTAAACGAAAAACAGGTGGTGCGCTGTTAGGCGATCGGATACGTATGAATGCCATTCGCAATTCGCGCGTATTTATGCGTTCGATGGCCACACGTGAAAGTAATTTGGCAGTATCGAAATACATTGCAGATGCCGTTAAAATGCTGAAAGTATCGGGCTTTGATTTGATTATACTAGAGACTTCAGGCATTGGTCAAAGCGATACACAAATTACGGATCATTGTGATGTTAGTATGTATGTGATGACACCTGAATATGGCGCCGCTACACAGCTTGAGAAGATTGATATGCTTGACTTTGCCGATATCGTGGCGGTGAATAAATTTGATAAGCGAGGTGCGTTAGATGCACTGCGAGATGTGAAGAAACAATATCAGCGGAATCATAAAGCATTTACTATTGAAGTTGATTTGATGCCGATTTATGGCACTATCGCTTCGCAATTCAATGATCCGGGAGCGAATACCTTGTACAAAGCGTTGATGGATAAGATTGTTGAAAAAACGGGTGCCGATTTGAAATCAGATTTTCATATCACGGATGAGATGAGTGAAAAGATATTCATTATACCACCTTCACGAACTCGCTATCTGAGTGAGATATCAGAAAATAATCGTGGTTACGATAAGCGCGCCAAATCGCAAAGTGAAATCGCTATGAAGTTATTTGGTATTAAGAAAACCATCGATACACTAAATGATACGAATGTGGATGATAAGGATCGATTGATCAAATCGTTACAAGAAGTGTATGCTAAAGTGGAACTTGATCTGGAGCCTAAACATAAATTATTGCTTGAGCAATGGAATGACAAGTTGCAACAATATAAGGGTGAATATTATACCTTCAAAGTGCGTGACAAGGAATTGAAAATTAAAACGCACACAGAAAGTCTCTCACATTCTCAGATACCGAAAGTGGCAGTTCCGAAATTTGAAGCGTGGGGTGAGATTCTACAATGGGCTTTGCAAGAAAATTTCCCTGGTGAATTTCCATATACAGCAGGTATTTATCCGTTTAAACGTGAAGGGGAAGATCCAACGCGAATGTTTGCGGGTGAAGGCGGACCCGAACGCACCAACAAACGTTTTCATTATGTGAGCAAAGGATTGCCTGCGGCTCGTTTGAGTACAGCCTTTGACAGTGTTACCTTATACGGACAAGATCCAGAACATCGGTTGGATATCTACGGTAAAATTGGGAATAGTGGAGTGAGTGTTCCAAGTCTCGATGACGCCAAAAAATTATACAGTGGCTTTAATTTGGCTGATCCGAAGACCTCGGTGAGTATGACCATTAACGGCCCGGCTTCGATTATTGCCGCTTTTTATATGAATGCAGCGATTGACCAACAATGTGAAAAATATATTCAGGCGAATGGCTTGCAAGATGATGTGTTGGGACAATTGGCAGTGGATATTGACAGGCCGCGTTACAATGGCGAATTACCTGAAGGAAACGACGGGCTTGGCTTGATGTTACTTGGTACGACGGGCGATCAAGTGTTGCCATTAGCTATGTATGAAAAAATAAAAGCGGATACCTTAAAGCAAGTTCGTGGTACAGTGCAAGCCGATATCTTAAAAGAAGATCAGGCGCAGAATACTTGTATTTTTTCAACTGAATTTTCACTGAAGTTGATGGGTGATGTACAACAATACTTTATCGATCAAGGTGTACGTAATTTTTACAGTGTCAGTATCAGCGGTTATCATATAGCCGAAGCAGGCGCTAATCCGATTTCGCAATTAGCGTTTACGCTAAGCAACGGATTTACGTTTGTAGAATATTATTTGAGTCGTGGTATGCATATCGATAGTTTCGCACCGAACCTTTCATTTTTCTTTAGTAATGGGATCGATCCTGAATATTCTGTCATCGGTCGTGTGGCAAGACGCATTTGGAGCAAGGCTATGAAATTTAAATATGGTGGTAATGAACGAAGTCAGATGTTGAAATATCATATTCAAACAAGTGGCCGAAGTTTGCATGCGCAGGAAATTGATTTCAATGATATTCGCACAACGCTTCAAGCATTGTATGCGATTTATGATAATTGCAATTCATTGCATACTAACGCATATGATGAAGCGATTACAACGCCTACGGAAGAAAGTGTGCGACGTGCCATGGCGATACAGCTGATTATCAATCGTGAATTAGGGTTGGCGAAAAATGAAAATCCATTGCAAGGTTCTTTCATCATCGAAGAATTAACGGAGTTGGTTGAAGAAGCTGTCTTGACTGAGTTTGATAAGATTACAGAGCGTGGTGGTGTATTGGGTGCGATGGAAACAATGTATCAGCGAAGTAAGATACAAGAAGAGAGTTTGTATTACGAGACCTTGAAACATACAGGCGAATTTCCGATTATTGGTGTGAATACCTTTTTGAGCAGTAAAGGTTCGCCAACGATGTTACCGCAAGAGGTCATTCGTTCAACAACCGATGAGAAAGAATTTCAGATAAACAGTGTACAGCGTTTGCAACAACGACATGGTGAAAAAGGAAAAGAGATGTTACATCGTTTGCAGCAGGTGGCTATTCAGAACGGAAATATTTTTGAAGAGTTGATGGAGACTGTCAAATTCTGTTCACTTGGACAAATCACCAAAGCCTTGTTTGAAGTCGGTGGTCAGTATAGAAGGAATATGTAGGCTCCCGTTGGCGAGGCACGAGCCTTACGGGAGCCTATCCCGCAGAGGCACGAATGCGGGATCTAGTTTAGCAGAAAAGTTGGCGAGGCACGAGCCTTACGGGAGCCTATCCCGCAGAGGCACGAATGCGGGATCTAATTTAGCAGAAAACTTCTTGAGGCGTGGGGCTACCGGTGATTTTGAGCTAGCAAATCTTAGAGATCACTATCCCGCAGAGGCACGAATGCGGGATCTAATTTAGCAGAAAAGTTCTCGAGTTAGCATTCTATACCTCAGAGGCACGAATGCGGGATGTAACTTCTTTGAATGAAGATCTTTCGCACTTAGTTATTAATTGTTGCAATTCGAACGTGTTGAAGTATATAAATATGACGAAATTGATCATGAAATCTATTCATGTAAAACTGACATTGCCTTTAAGCTTGCTACTTTTTGATCTTGGTACAAAATGGTGGCTTGTCGAACAAGTGGATGGGCCAGATCGCTATTTTTATGGATTCCCTTTTATGTATAAAACCACTAGTTTGGCTACCTCAATGTGTACAGAATACATTCTACTTCCCATGGTTGTAGATTTGATGATATACTTTTTGGTGATATACGTTCTTGTGGCAGTACTTCAAAAGAAATTCAATCTTGTTCCTCACGCTGCTATGATCGTATCGGCGTATGTCGTCGTGTTTTTGTATTTGTTTTTTAGTGTATTTATTGTAGACGTTGTCTATACGCCTATTTTTACTGATGATGGTTTTGCTATCACAATTAAGGAGACAGGCCTTTACCTTGTTGGGATGATGCATTAATGTATTACTCAGAAGGTTTAGTCGTATTCATTCCCGCATTACATTTGCGGTATGAAACACATAGCCAAACCGCAGGATGCAGAACATGCTGTTTATTATGAAAAATTTATTGCGTTAGTTGATCTAAAGAAAAGTGTATTAGATCAATTGAAGGCGAATGCGAAGATGATAGAGCAGAACCTATTGTCTTTGTCAGATGATAAGTTGTCGAGTACGTATGCGCCTGGCAAATGGACCATCAAGGATATTCTTATGCATCTGATAGATGGTGAGCGAGTGTTTTTGTATCGTGCGATGCGCTTTGCCAGAAACGACAAATCGCCCTTGCCTTTTTTTGATGAAAATGAATTTGCGAAGCAGGCGAATGCCACTGCAATGCCAATCCGTAAGATACTCAAAGAATATAAGGCCACACGACAGGCAACCTTAGCCTTTTTTACGAATCAATCGGCTGCTACATTAAAACGTATAGGCATGGCGAGTAATGCATCGATGAGTGTTCGTGCGTGTGCATGGATTATTTGCGGACATGAATTGCATCATTGGAACATCATACAAGATCGTTATCTGGGTGCGAGATTATAATGGCATAGCCTATATTGTATCGTGTGCACATCTAGCCCCGATTGCAGCGAAAATCCCATGCGCCTCGCATGGATTGAAGCGTAAAGCGGGAATAGCTTCAAGACTTAACCCCATTGCGCTAACTCGCCGCCTTTGGCGAAGAATCGATCAACTTTTTTCTCGGTGGTCGGATCTAATTCTAACGGTGGTGCATGATGTGGTTTGATACGTGCATCAATGATCAATGAACCGCGGCAACCCCAATGTTTATGCGAGGTGAAGGCATCGATGCCATAGATGTCGTAGGCCGGATTGCTGCGTGTATAGGTGACCCATACATAATTTCCAAGGGTGGCTGATGTGAATGCGGCATCATCACAAAGTATGATAAACGGTGTAGATTGTAATGCAGAGACTGATGATAAAAGTTGTGCATTGAGTCGCTCGATCTCTTGTTGTGTCTCATCATATGAGATGAAACGATTTGTTTGAATAGCTACCACGCCCGGCATACAAAGTTGTGCCTTGAATTGAAGCAGGCAAGAAGGCACCTCGGTGCACAGCGAACGTAATGGATCGCCATAGGCCGCGAAGATGACCTTGCTGCCGGTGTTGAGACCTGTGCCGCTATAGTCGAGTGTATCGATAGACGTATTGGTTTGAAAATGAATATCGCGTGTGAGATCGATTCGTTCAAGCATATAGGTCATAAATTCAAGCACGTGTTGCGCGCTTAGTTGTTGGCTATCATCGGCTGTGATGAAAAGAAATTTAGCCAAGCTCAATTGTCCAGTGCCTAAGATGCGGTTTGCAATTGTAAGCAATTCAGACGGTTGCTTGGTTTGCAAATAAGGTGTGTAACGTTCACTGCCAATGGCCAATAATAAGGGATGCACACCTGCGGCATCAACTGCGTGCACTTCTTTTAAACCGGGTATTTCTTGTTGTATGGCGTTGCCTGTCAATTCGTGAATCAATTGTCCGAAGCTTGTGTCTTCTTGTGGTGGGCGACCCACAACCGTAAAGGACCATATTGCATTTTTGCGCGCATAGACCTTATGTATTTTCAGTAATGGAAAGGGGTGTTGCAGGCTATAATAACCGAGATGATCACCGAAGGGGCCTTCAGGTTTTGTTTGATTGTTTTCGATGGTGCCGGTGATGATAAAGTCGGCGTCGGTGCTGATGCAAAAGCCATTGTCGTAGCAATATCGAAATCGTCGTCCGCCAAGTAAACCTGCGAAGGTCATTTCGCTCATGCCTTCGGGTAAGGGCATAACCGCTGCGACAGCGTGTGCGGGCGGTCCACCGACAAAGCAACTGACCTTGAGTGGCTGACCGGCCTTATTCGCTTTTGTTTGATGTACGCCTATGCCGCGATGCAACTGATAATGAAGTCCGATTTCCTTGTCTTTGATATAGTCATTCCCATTGAGTTGGATGCGGTACATGCCTAGATTTGATTTCATAATACCGGGTTGGTCAAAGTCTTCGGTATAGACTTGAGGAAGTGTGACGAATGCGCCGCCATCATTTTTCCAATGTGTAATTAGAGGGAGATCAGAGATTTTAATCTCTTCATAAAGCACCGGTTTTTGAAAAGGGTTTTTCAATGGCAAGGCGTGTAATGCGGCCAATCCTGTTTGTATGTTCTGAAGTGGATGCTTCAAGGCTTCCATTGGATTCTCTTTCAACTCGATCAACTGCTGCACAGTTTTCAAGGTGTCACGGAAGATGAATTTACTTCGTTCAATTGTGCCGAAGATATTACTTGCTGCTCTGAATTTACTGCCTTTGACTTGTTCAAATAAAATGGCCGGTCCTTTTGCTTCATACATGCGCAATTGAATAGAAGCCATCTCGAGATATGGGTCGGTTTCCTGTTTAATCCGCACGAGCATCCCATTTTTTTCGAGATCAAGCAGACATTGTTCGAGTGAAGAGTAGGACATTGGGCAAAGATAAGAGATAGAACTTGAAATGAAATCGTCAGTATGAATAGCAAATAGGGACAATGGATGAGATTTTCAAAGGTGGATGTTCCTATTGTTTTCATTTAAAAGCTCAGTATATTAGCAACGAATTGATTCTAAAAACAAGCATATGACATTTCAATTTCCCTTACCTTATCGATTGCTTTTTGTGTTGAGCCTACTTTTTTTTAGCGCTGTTACGCAGGCGCAGTCGTATCGGAATTTAATCGATGCGCAACTTGTTCGAGCGAAAGAGACGTATAAGTGGGCCGACAGTGATATTCAGGAATGGTTGCAGACAGACCAATATACGGATGCAGAAAGTGGATTGACGCATGTGTATCTTCAACAGAAACTCAACAATATTATCGTGTATAACGCGATTAGTATTTTTGCCATCAAAGGAAATGATATATTGTATTTCAAGCCGGGCTTGATTGCGCAGTTGCACGACAAGGTCAATAGTGCTCAACCTTCCTTGAATGCACAGACAGCCTTGGAGAATGCAATTACATATCTTGGTCTGACAATGACTGAGCCAATCAGTTTGTTGAGCAGCAATCGTAATGCGAACACATATACGTTTGATGTATCAGCGATTTCGTCAAGCGCTGTGGTGGTGCAATTGGTGTATCATCAAGTAGGGCAGAGTGTACGTTTGTGTTGGGATGTAAGTATCGAAATGAAAAGTCAGCCACATTGGTGGAATATCCGTATTGATGCGATGACGGGTTTGTATGTCGATAAAAATGATTACACAGTTTCCTGTCAGCTGCATAATCCGTTAGACGAACCGGCACTTCACGATATGATGATTCCGAATACGGTGACATCAATAGGTGCTGCACCTTCCTATCGAGTATTTGCCTTGCCACTAGAAGCGCCTTCCTTTGGCAGTCGAACATTATTAACCAACCCTTCGAGTGTGATTGCGTCGCCATTTGCGTGGCATGATATTGATGGAGTACTCGGTGAAGAATATTCAATCACAAGAGGAAATAATGTGTATGCATACGAAGACATCAATAACGATAATATTCCGGGATATTCACCTGATGGCGGAAGCAGTATGACGTTTGATTTTCCGTATACCTCAACAGGTACTCAAGCAGCGAATCAGGATGCATCGCTGACGAATCTGTTTTTTAATTGCAATAAAGTGCATGATTATTTATATTCACTAGGATTCAATGAATTGTCTGGTAATTTTCAAAAAAATAATTATGGTAATGGCGGCGCTGCAAATGATTTCGTGTTGGCTGAAGGCCTTGATGGCGGCGGTACCAATAATGCTAATTTTAGCACACCACCTGATGGTTATTCGGGACGTATGCAGATGTATCTGTGGACAGGTAATCCTGCATTGTGCACCAATCTCACTGTTTCGTCAAGCACATTCAGCGGCTCGATGAACGCGACTACTGCAACCTTCAGTTCGATTGGCAATGTCACAGGCAATGTGCTATTAGTCAACGACGGTTCAGGTACTTTAACAGATGCATGTTCACCTATCATTAATTCGGTTGCTGGTAAAATTGCGTTGATCGATCGTGGCGTATGTAATTATATCAATAAGGCTCAAGCCGCTCAAAGTGCTGGTGCTGTTGGTGTCATTATTGCGAATAATGTAAGTGGAACTGTGCCATTGATGAGTGGCACTCCGGTATTAAGTATTCCTTGTGTATCGATTTCATTATCCGATGGGAATGCGTTGAAAGCTGCGTTGCTAGGCGGTGTGGTCAATGCGACTATTAGCACATGCACAACGAATCCGATTGATGGTTCATTTGATAATGGGGTGGTTGCGCATGAATATGGTCATGGTGTATCGAATCGCTTGACAGGTGGTCCGTCGCAAACTAGTTGCCTTAGCAATGCAGAACAAGGCGGCGAAGGTTGGAGCGATTGGTTGAGTCTTATGATGACATTAAAGCCCGGCGATCAAGGAAGTAACCCGCGCGGTATTGGTACATTCGCAATTGGGCAATCAACTAATGGCGCAGGAATTAGACGATATCCTTATTCAACCAATATGAGTATCAATCCGCAGACCTATGCCGATTTGGCGAGTAGCACAACCGTACATCAGCGAGGAGAAATTTGGTGTGATGCGATTTGGGATATGAGTTGGAAGCTGATTGATCTATTGGGTATTAGCAATAATCCTACGAATACCACAGCCGGTAATACTCTTGCGATGCGACTTGTGCTTGAAGGAATGAAACTACAACCTTGTAATCCAGGATTCTTAGATGCAAGAGATGCGATACTAACTGCTGATGCGTTGTTATATAATAATGCGCATCGTTGTCTTATATGGCAAGCCTTCGCCGGACGAGGAATGGGTTTCAATGCGGTGCAAGGAAGTTCGGCTGTCGTCGGCGATGAAGTGGCAGGATTCAATATGCCTCCTTTTTGTTTGCCACCCACGCAGATTCCTGTTGCAGCATTTACGTCTGATTCAATTAGCATCAGTTGCGGAGGTATGGTGCATTTCACCGATCAATCTGTGCAGGCTTTTAATTGGAATTGGAACTTTGGCGATCAGACGGTTTCCATCCTTCAAAACCCAACCCATACATTTACTGCGCCTGGGGTGTATATCGTCAAGCTTGTTGTGAATAATCCCTTAGGTGCAGATTCTGTTACTCATATCATTACAGTCACACCTACATTTTCTGTGAGTGTATCTGCAACACCAACAAACTTGTGCAGCGGTAATCCAGTGAGTTTGTCTGCCTCTGCATCAGGAAGTTCAAATCGTTCGTACCTCGTTTCTTCCATTCCATATGCGCCGTTATCGGGCAGTGCTACAACTGTAGCGTTGACCGATGATCAGATGAGTACAGCCAAACCAATTGGATTTACGTTTAACTTTTTTGGTCAGAATTATTCCACATTTTATGTCTGTTCAAATGGATTCATAACCTTCAGTTCGGGTATGCCTGCCACTGTCGTCTATGGTGAGCCTTTGCCTCAAGCTGCGTTGCCAAATAATTTGATTGCGTTAGCTTGGAACGATTTAAATCCCCAGACAGCAGGCTCTGTCATCAGCTATTTTACAAGCGGTATAGCGCCAAACAGAAAACTTATTGTCAATTATTCGACCTATCATTATTTAAGTGCGAGTCTTCCATTTGTGGTGCAAGCAATTTTATATGAAGGAACGAATATAATTGACATACACACGACAACGATCAGCAATGTGTCCTCGTTTGATATATCAGCGACCACCACACAAGGTGTTGAAAATGCCAATGGTTCTGTAGGAGTCGCCGTGGCAGGCCGCAATAGCGCACATGTTGCTGCTACGAATGATGCCTATCGGTTTACGCCAAACATCCCTTATGTCTATACTTGGTGGCCGGGTAATTTAAATGGACCTGCTCAAACAGTTAATCCGCTGTCTTCGACTTCATACACTGTTCAAGTCACAGACGGCACGGCATGCATGGCGCCCTTTGTGACACCTCTATTAAATGTCGTGCCTTGTCCGGTAGCGCTTACTATAAATGCGTATATCGAAGGTTATTATATTGGTGGTGGACTCATGCAGCCGGTTTTGTATAACGAAGGTGTTTCATCGAATATGACGTTGTGCGACAGCATCCGTATTGAACTTCATAGTGCGATTAGTCCGTTTAGCACAATCGCTAGTGCGAATGCAGTGTTGCAAGTGAATGGTAGCACAACGGCCAATTTTACTATAGTACCCGGTTTGTATTATATCGTCATTAAACATCGTAATGGGTTACAAACGTGGAGTGCGAATCCGGTTATGATAGCGGGTTCAACGGCTACGTATTCTTTTTCTGATGCGCTGAATAAGGCGTACGGAGCTACTATGAAGCAGGTCGATTTGAATCATTGGGCCATTTATTCTGGTGATTTAAATAATGATGAAAATGTTGATTTACTCGATGGGAATCTGTTAGAAAACGATATTTCGATCTTTAATTTTGGCTATGTGTTGACAGATATCAATGGTGATGGTAATGTTGATTTGCTTGATACTCCTACGTTGGAAACCAACATAAGTAATTTCATTTTCTCGAATCATCCTTAATCAATGTAGGTGTTTTGCACCCTATATTTAGTTGTAGCGAGGATGAAATCTATGCAAGGTATCACGTAGAAACTCCCTGTCGAGATGCGTGTATATTTCTGTTGTGCTGATGCTTTCGTGTCCTAGCATTTCCTGCACGGCGCGCAAGTCGGCCCCACCTTCCACCAAATGGGTGGCAAATGAATGTCGCAATGTATGAGGATGAATATTCTTATGAAAGCCTGCTTTTTCAGCCAATGCTTTGATGATATAGAAAATCATCACCCTCGAAAGTTTGCCGCCTCGTCTGTTTAAGAACAGAATATCTTCGCAGCCTTTTTTCGGACTGATATGACAACGAATCGATGCCTGATAGAGCTGAATATAGCGCAAGGCAGAAGTTCCTATCGGCACTAGTCGCTCTTTATTCCCTTTTCCAATCACTCGAATAAATTCAACATCGGTATAGATATTCGAAATTTTCAATTCAGTCAATTCAGTAACCCGCAACCCGCAACTGTACATAATTTCGACAATGGCTTTGTTTCGAGTGCCTTCGGGCGTGCTCAAATCGATGGCGCTAAATAATTGTTCTATTTCTGTCACAGATAAGGTGTCAGGAAGTTTTCGGCTCGTTTTAGGCGATTCTAGTAGGTCTGTCGGATTGATTGTCAACACATCTTCCAAGACAAGAAACGTAAAGAAGGCTTTTAAGCCTGAAATGATGCGGGCTTGCGAAGTGGCTGTCATGCCAAGTTCGTGTATCCACGAAAGGAAATCTTGTAAGATGCTTACATCAATTTCGTGGAGATTCTCATCTTTTTTATGCAATTGCAGAAACTGAACAAGTTTTTCTACATCGTGCACATAAGCATCTACTGAGTTTTGACTCAGTGATTTTTCAAGTTGAAGGAATGACTTGAATCCTTTTATATATGAATCTCTGTTCAGTGATGTTGAATTACGATGCAATATTATACCAATTGTTTATTTTAAGTAGTTTTACAGTGTGCTAAAAAAAATATGGTAGAATGAAGATAGCAATTATCAATGGGCCCAATCTGAATCTAGTGGGAAAAAGAGAACCTGAAATGTATGGACATCGTTCGATGGATGATTTTATGGAGGCACTGAAAAACAAGTATGCAGATCAAGAAATTGACTATTTTCAAAGTAATGTGGAAGGTGAATTAATTAATGAGCTTCAGCGTGTTGGATTCAGTGCCGATAGTATACTTCTTAATGCAGGCGCGTATACACACACATCTATCGCCATTGCGGATGCAGTCAAGGCGATTGCTTCACCGGTTATTGAAATTCATCTGTCCAATATTTTCGCAAGAGAAGAGTTTCGGAAACAATCGTTTTTGTCTCCGGTTTGCAAGGCCATCATCAGTGGGTTTGGATTGAAAGGCTATGAACTTGCTATCGAAAGTTTATTTGAATAAGTAGAGGCTGTCGGTCAGGATGGTATTGCTTTGGTGACCGGCTTTGTCTTTTATGTAAATCGCCCAACGTAAGGTATCAGAATTAATATGTGCGGTGTCAGGTCGTAAGGTCAGTAAGGCAGATAGGTAGTCGACTGTTATCAGACCTTTGATTCCGTTTTGGGGAGAATAGGCTGAGGGTATTTCTGGTATTTTCATTAGCACAACTGAACTGTCTCGGCTATCTTTCATATAAATATTGTAGGTGCCAAATCCGATATCGCCATCGCCGTCTTCGAAATAAAATGAAAGTGTTGTACCGCCATTCGAAGAGCCCGCCTGCAGAATTTGTGGCTGTAGGGAATTGTATGTAATTTTGGGCACGATGGAAAATTTCGGCTTCTTACTACAGGAAAGCGATAGGAGAATAAGCGATAGTAGGAGCAACTTTTTCATGCAAACAAATTTACAGTATTTACAAAGACTATGACGAAGATTGGAGAGCAAATATTTAGAATGAAGGTAGAAGAGGTCGAGGACTTGGCGTTAGCGATGTTTGCGCAGCAAGTGAATACCATTCCGATTTATGGAAAGTATGTGAGCGCATTGGGTATCGATGCAGCAGCGGTGACGTCGATACGTGACATTCCTTTTTTGCCAATACAATTTTTTAAAACACATCGGGTAGGGGCTGAAGAAAAAGGCGCTGATTTTACCTTGTTTGAAAGCAGCGGTACAAGCGGTCAGGTCAACAGCAGACATTATGTAAACGATATTCATCTGTACGAAAAGTCATTCATGTCTTGTTTCTCAACATTCTTTGGTTCGGTTGATAACTATTGTATTTTAGGTTTATTGCCTTCATATCTTGAGCGAGGTCAATCGTCACTTGTGTATATGGTAGATCGATTGATTCGCGATAGTCATCATCCTGCAAGTGGTTTTTATTTACATAATCATGACGAACTCTTTGCTACCATTCGACAGTTGGAGGAGTCGAAACAACCTGCGTTGTTGTTTGGTGTAACCTATGCGTTGCTTGATTTTGCAGAGCGCTATTCAAGCAAACTTAATTATGTCAACATTATAGAAACTGGCGGTATGAAAGGTCGGCGACAAGAATTGCTTCGCACAGAAGTGCACACGATCTTAAAAGAACGTTTCTCGAAACCGCATATCTATTCAGAGTATGGCATGACCGAATTGCTATCACAGGCGTATTCGTTGAAAGATGGGGTGTTTGCCACACCGGCTTGGATGAAAGTCATTACGAGAGATTTGAATGATCCGTTTATGTTGTCGTTACACGGCAAAGGCGCGTTGAATATTATTGATCTTGCCAATATCAACTCGTGTTGTTTTATTGCAACTGATGATGTTGGTGAAGTGTATAACGATGGTTCATTCGCAATAACGGGCAGATTAGATCATACCGATATACGTGGTTGCAGTTTAATGGCTGTCTGATACGCATGAAATAATTTTTTAATGCTCGCGATAAGGGGCTAAATTTGATAGATGAAAGCCTATACGTTATTTCTCCTCGTAATGTTGCTGATAATGTCCGCAATAGAAAGTCCCGCTCAGAAAAAAGTTGATGTTGTTAAATTTGACTGGTACAAGAAACTTAGAAAAATAGAGAATGATACGACCTATGTGATCAATTTTTGGGCGACATGGTGTATGCCTTGTATTGCAGAATTACCCGAATTTGAAAAGGTAAACGCCTTCTATAAAGATAAAAAGGTTAAAGTGATTTTAGTGGATCTCGACTTCTATAAGAAATTGAACATAACGGTGATTCCGTATCTTGAGAAGACAAAAATACAATCTGATGTGGTGTTGTTGAATGAGCCAAATTATAATGATTGGATTGATAAAGTGGATAAGCATTGGAGCGGTTCCATACCGGCCACCATTATTTTCAATAATCAGAAAAAGGCCTATCACTTTCTTGAACATGAAATTACATTTTCCGAAATCGATACCTTGCTTACATTAATCTTATAAATAAAATTAAAAATGAAAAAGTTACTCTTATCAGTCGCAGTGCTGCTATCACTGTGCATGTTCTCAAAGGCTCAAACCCCAACCGCCGGTTACAAGGTCAATGATATCGCATCAGATTTTAGCCTTAAAAATATCGATGGGAAGTTTGTTTCGATGAGCGACTATACCGATGCAATGGGTATCGTGTTGATATTTACCTGCAATCATTGTCCGTTTTCAGTGGCGTATGAAGACAGGATAATTGCCTTGCACAAATCATTTGCGAGTAAAGGTTTTCCGGTTGTGGCCGTCAATTCGAACGATGCGGTGGCGTATCCTGCTGATTCATTTGAAGAGATGATCGTGCGTGCAAAGGAGAAGAAAATGCCTTTTGCGTATCTGCACGATGAGACGCAGAAGTACGCGAAGTTGTATGGAGCCATTAAAACTCCTCATGTGTTTATCCTTAAAAAAGTAAAAGGCCAATTTGTAGTGGCTTATATTGGTGCTATTGACGATAATTCGAATGAGCCCGAATTAGTGAAGCATGCGTATGTCGAAAACGCCTTGAATGCGCTCTTGAAAGGTGAGGAAGTAAAGCCATCTTTTACCAAAGCAGTCGGATGTGGTATCAAATGGAAACAATAGCTTCTTCGTTATTTGACAAAGCCGATCAATTCAATCTCAAAAATTAAGGTGCTATTACCAGGAATACCTGATTGTGAAGCACTTCCATAACCCAGACTTGGTGGAATATACAAGGTAATCTTACCACCTTTTTTTATCAATGGAATGCCGTGCTGCCAACCTATAATCAGATTGCTTAAAGGGAAGGACACATTGTTTGTACTTTGATCAAAAATAACGCCATTGGTGAGAGACCCTTTATAGCGTACTGTAACACTTGAGCACAAGTCTGGACTATCGCCTGTGCCTCCATCTGTTATGGAATAGAATAATCCACTGCTGTGTTGCGTGGCGGTAAGTGAGTTGGTTGTCAAGTAATTTTGTATCGTAGCGATTTCAGCAGCACTGGCAATGAGGCCTGATTGATGCAAGTTGCACGTTGTTTTTTTACAGGCTGGAAAAAGAAAGGTCAGGGCGATTGCTAAAAGTGGAGTGATAATTCTTCTCATGACTATTTTTTGCCGCTAATGTACATCCTAAACTGAAATCAATAGATAAATTTGAGATTCAACTTTCAGCGGAATGTTTTTTTTCTGCAATAACGGGAATGTTGTTTCATAGGAATGGGATTAATTCAACCTGCTTCTTTTTAGTGCACGATACAGTCAACCATACATTGCTAGCCTATCTACATTAACTTCAAGTGACCACTGTATAGAAGCAATTTGATTTATCTTATCTAATTGATTATTAGGTAAATAAGATACGATTGTTAAATTAAATATATAGGTCTTGATATACTTGCTTATCCATGTTGTAAAGAAGGTGAGTGCAAGTTTGAACTGCTTAGCG
>CAIRSV010000343.1 GCA_903881265.1 uncultured Bacteroidota bacterium | reverse complement strand
GCTGATTGCAGACTTGCAGCATGCACGAAGATGATTAAAGACAAAATGATGCCTCACGTTTAGTACCGAATGTGGCCGCGAAACCTTACACATAGAAACAGAGTAGGGGTTTCCGAGTTTGGCCGCGAAGCCTTGCATCTAGATACAGGAAGCGGCCGAGTAAACATACACACAGAAACAGAGTAATAATTTTCCGAGAGTGGCTGAGTAATGTTGAGAGATATTTGTTAGAGAACGAGAACGTGATGACAGTGAGTGCTAACGTTTTTGCGCTAAAAGAAGGAAGGGATAGAAAGCACATCAGCTTAATTACTTCCAAAGATGAAGATAGTAAAAATGTCCAGCACTTTTACCAAAGCCCTTCTTTCTTTTTAGCGCATGTTACCTGCAGCCATTTTCTTAATATTGATTTTCGTCATTTATATTGTATTCATTCAGTTCGTCTATTCGTTCGTTCAATTCTTTTACACGAACAATATTATCAGCTCTATCTTTTCCTAACACTTCTATATTGATTACGTTTATAGCAGTCCCTCCCATACAAACCATAAGCATACCTTTTTGTCCACCGACTTCTGAGTAATCTATGTCTGTTCCAATAACCGCATTTCCACCAAAGTCTAATGTCTGCTTTCTAAGTTGTGCTAAACACATATTTTCTCCAGCTTTAAGTTTTTGGTTATAGCGTCCGGATTGCGCTCCAAATAAATCTGTAAATGACGAAGTGAATTCAGAAACAACACCAGTTCCTGTTGTTGATTGACCTGTAACCATTTCAAGAATATCATATTTCCAATTTAATGGTGTATGAATAGAAATAACAGGAATGGAATCTATTAAATTGTACATCTCTTGTGTCAACTTCTTTTTTTCTTCAATTAGTATGTGATAATATTTAGCGTACAAATCATTTCCGCACTTTGTACAATACGCATCAGATGGATTGTCAATATATTCATTTATTACATCTATCTTATCGTCATTGAGCAAGGTAACGCTTGAAAGTAATCCGTTCTTTAATTTTGTTTTGCAGTGTGGGCAGTCTGTAAATTCAGTACTCATTTGTCTATTATTTATTTTGGATTATATTTCTATTTAGGTTTACGTCAAACGGTTGCAGGTAACTTGTTTATAGTCGCCACATTATAGCGCTTATAAAACTTGCAGATAGTGGCTTTTTGGCAATTCAGTTGCTAATTCAAATATATCTATTTTTAAAAGAAACAAGTAGGAAAATGATTTTAAATCCAATTTCATACCACTATTAAAACTTTTAGCTATCCATTCATTTTTGCATCGCGCTGTCGTTTCGGAGAACCAATATTATCTGTCGTTATTATTTGCAGATGAAAATTATTGCAATTCAACGATCACTTCATTTTTTCGATTAAATACTTCATAAGGTGCATTGTAGCCGAAAAAATAAAATTGATTGGTATACTTTATTCCTTCCGCATCTAAGACCGCTTTTAAATCCTGTTTATACTTTTCTATTTTAGTATCATTCGCCCAGCCACTAAACGTTATCGCAGCAAGGATTTTTGCAGGTTCTTGCGTAAATTCTATGCCTGTTTGATTAGGCTTAGGCAGCATGTCCTTGTTAAATTTCTTAGGCACCATAAACATCATAGTCATGGTATCCTCTAATGACATCGAGACTGGGGACGTCATCGCTATTTTTTCATTCCTCTCATTGTTTCCAAAAATATATCCCGCTAGAATAGAGAACCCTTGACTTGCAGAATTTTTATATCCTTTTGTGGAGAGTCTGACTGAGGTAAATAAGGTAGTTTCATAACTTCGTATTTCAACTTGTTGATACTTTTTTTTGACAACATAAGGGTAGGTTTCAATGTTTCGTTGAAGATGTATAAAATAAAGTTGGATACAGATAAATGCGAGTAGGATGACTCCAAGTGCGCTTATTGCTATTTTCATTTTTTATTGTAGTTTTTAGCTGCTTTCTTTTTAGTAATCGCTATTTTTTTAGTCGCCACATATCCGTTGCGTATTCAAATATATCGTTATTAAATCATCAAGTGAAAAAATGATTCTTGCGTCCTACCTATTTCGCTACGACTTCCCTACGCCCATCAAACTCGTAAAACTCATTTCTTGATACAAGAGTTTAATTAATCCGTCGGCTAAGCCTATCTGAGGAACATAAATTTCGGTAATACCTGCCCATCTCATCACAGAGGTATAAATCAACAAGGCCGGTACAATCACATCGGCACGGTCTTGCCTGAACCCATAGCGGTGAATACGATCTTCGACCGACATTGCACTCATTTCTTTATAATATTCACGCAACATCTCAAGTGTGAGTGGCTTATCGGGCTTGCGCTTTGATAGCGAAAATAACTTGTTGATATTACCGCCCGAACCTATCGCCACAATAGGCAGGTTTGATTTGATACCCTTGACATAGGTTTTCACATCATCCCAGATATCGTCATCGATTTTATCTTTCAATAAACGTATCGTGCCAAGGTCGAACGATTGCTTCATCACCTGTTTATTTTTTCCATAAAAGGTAAGTTCGGTACTACCACCACCAACATCCATATAGAGATACATATTCTTGCTATCCATATTCTCTGCTAAGTGGGTTTCGTATAATATCTGCGCCTCTTCGCTCCCTGTGATAATAGTAATTTGTATTCCCGTTGCCTTCAGCACTTCCTCTACAATTTCGGTATTATTTTTTGCATCACGCATCGCCGATGTGGCGCATACTTTCAAACCCTTTACCTGATACACATTCATTAGGTGTCGAAACGCTTTGATTGTTTCGAGCAATTCAAATCGTTTGCGTTCAGACACGAACCCGTTTTCAAATACATCAAAACCCAAGCGCAAGGGCACACGCACAAGATTGACCTTAGTAAAATCAAGGCTGCCATCTTTGTACACGGTGATGTCACTGATCAATAAACGGGCTGCATTTGAGCCTATGTCGATAGCTGCTAATCGCATGAATGAGTATTGATTGCAATATAGTCGAAAGCTGTCACTTAATACTTCTTCGCGTTGAGGTAATTATAAATTTCAACCTGCGAACGAATAGACGCTTGCTCATTCGAGCGTTCGACGTAATGGTTTACTTGATGATTATCGAGGATGCGAGCCTTTTCATTTTCGCTTAACTGAATGTCTAGTATATGCTTTAACTCGGCCTTGATTTCAGGATTAAAAATAGGCGTAGTCGCCTCTACCCTATAATCGATATTGCGAAGCATCCAATCGGCACTTGAGATATAGACATCGTCTTTGCCATTGTTGTTGAAATAGAGGATACGGGCGTGTTCGAGATATTCATCCACAATACTAATGGCTTTAATCGGATGCGGCCATTTCTTATTTGAAGTAAGCGCACAACATATACCTCGAATGATAATTTTACAATCGACACCTGCATTTGCTGCGGTATACAATTGATCGATCAGCGCCTCATCAGCGAGACTATTTAATTTAAGTATGCAACCCGCCTTTTTTTTAGCGGCTGCGTGCTTTATTTCTGTTTTAAATTTATCGAGAAAAAAACTTCGTGTATTGAAGGGCGAAACAATGAGTGTCTTGCAAGCTCCTAGAATTTTAAGATCGGTTGGTCGGTCAATAAAATTAAATATGCGCGCTATATCGGATACAATTCGTTTGTCGGAGGTAAGCAGGCAGTGATCGCCATAAAACATAGCAGTCGACTCATTTAAATTACCTGTGCTAACAAAGCCGTAATGCTTGAGCGACTTCGCCACTCGTTTTGAAATCAAGCAAAGTTTAGCATGCACTTTCATGCCGGGCAATCCTACTTTAACATCCACGCCTTCTTCTTCCAATACACGTTTCCATTTAAGATTCGCCTCTTCATCAAATCGAGCTCTGAGTTCGAGTACAACAGTCACCTTCTTTCCGTTACGAACGGCATTAATCAACGCTTTGATAATCTTACTTTCCTTTGCGAGACGATAGCAGGTAATTTTAATCGATTCAACAAAGGGATCTATCGCAGCTTCGCGCAGCAAATCAATAATAGAGTCAAAGGAGTGATACGGAAAATGCAGCATCACATCACGCTTGTTGAGTACATCAAGTATACGAAGTGGCTGCGTGAGCAATGGATGCACAAAGGATTTATTACGCGTAACACGTTTTTCAAACACTTCTGTTGGAAAGTCCATAAAGTCTTTGAAATTATGAATACGTCCACCGGGTACCAAATGATCTCGGCGATTGAGACTTAATAATTTCACTAGATAATCGAGCAGATTTTTTTGTATGCTTTTATCATAGACCAAGCGAACGGCCTTACCTTTTTTACGATTCTTGAGTCCCTTTTCGATACTCATAATAAGATCGGTATTGACATCATTATCAATATCGAGTTCGGCATCGCGAGTCACCTTAATGATATACCCTTCAAAGGTATCAAACCCGAATTGGGTAAAGAGTTTAGGCAAACAATGACGAATAATATCTTCGAGAAGAATGATATTTTTTTCGCCTTTGTGGGATGGCAAAATCACAAAACGAGGAAGTGTTTGTGTAGGCACTTCAATCAGTGAATAGCTATTCATAAACGAATTCAGGCTGCTCGTGAGCATACACGCAAGATAGATTGACTTATCTTGAAGCAGCGGCAGTTCGCCTATACTTTCTATCATCAAGGGTGCGATATTGGTACGGACCTTTTCATTGAAATAATTATCGACAAATTCCTGTTGGATTTTG
>CAIRSV010000342.1 GCA_903881265.1 uncultured Bacteroidota bacterium | reverse complement strand
GAAAGGTGCGTATTTGCTGCAGAAGGCCTGAATAAGGTCGATATTCATCGGGTCGTCATCGACAATAATTGCTCGCATCGTGTTGAGGGTTAAAAAAAATGAAGGTATGAAGTTGAACGGTAATCGCAAATTCTTCGGTGAATTATTTTTTATAAATAAGTAGCTTCTTTTTTATTTGCAGCGTAATGCTTTTTTCAAGCCTGGGAGTTGCTATTGTTTAGCTTATGTTGCGATAATGTAGCTTATAGCAAGTATTCGTGTTGTTCTCAACGTATGCTTATGAAACTAGTCAGCTATGCATACTAGCGTTAAAATAGCACTACCTTCGCGTGGTAGCTTTGCTGAATGGCAAGTAGTATTTAAAATAGACTTTATGGAATTGAAGAGCACAATACAGGTAATCTGTACACACGATGAAAAAGGAATTCCGTTGCGTCATACGATTCCCTTTCTTCAACAAGTAAGAATGATTCATGTCGGTAATCTATACGAACTTCAAGCGATCAATCCCGACACAGGCTATGTTAAAACGTTTGGCATCTTGAAACCTGATGATAGCGATACGTCAGATTTTCAATGTAGTAATGATGAAGTGGTTGTGACTATGTGTATGACAGACACTGCATCTGATGCAATTGTTACCTCGTTCAAGGTGAGCGATGTCCTCGGCAAATGGGCGCTCATATATGAATAAGAAATGCACCACATCGGATGATTCGATTGGTCAATGCTACCCATTCATTTTAGTAAAATAAAAACGGTAGGTGGCGCCAAGTGTAGCCTGAACAGAAGACCCTATCTGCGTGCCATTCACATGCTGATAGAAGGGTAGATCGCTTAAGGCATAGATTGTAACGTTCTTGCGTGTGTAGCTTACTTGAGGTACTAAGGAGAGTCTCTTATTTCCTGTTGAGTTTACATCGATATTATAAAGTGCTAACATGTCTATATATTTGTCATATTTCATCTTCCCGGTTATTTCTCCTTTTACTTGTAGTGTTACACCTACTTTCCTAAAAAATGTTTTACTGGCAAAAAGTCCTACGCTCGAATAGTCTCCAAAACGCTCACCTAATGCATTCCAACCTTTTTTAATGTAAAGAAAATTAGCGAAAATTCTATATTGTTTTGCAGGATATCCTCTATACACAAAACCATAAAATATAATATCATTCGAGCCATTAGTAGGTTGTATTGTAGGAGGTGAGGTTGTATAACTTTTTTTTCCGGTAGTCAGGTTGGTATATGTTACGGTTGAGTCGTTATACTTACCAATTGGAATTTTATAACCTACGCCAATCGTAATTTCGGTGCGTGTTTTTTCCGTATTTTTAGTATACACACTGTATCTGGGAAATAAAATCAGATCGCCGAATCCTGATGATTTTATCGTGTCGGCTTTGTCAAGGCCTATCTGTGTTTTATTGATAAAATACCCAGTTTCAACAGACATCGTTAGTTTCTTTGAAACACCATATGCGAATCTCATATAGAGATAGTTGCTATTAAATCCATCGATCGTATTGGAAATACGTTTGTTACCTGTATAGAATTTATTGGTTTGTATGTGCTGATAATTGCCACCTAGCTCCACTTGTCGCTCAGCTAAAACACCTTGTGATGCGCCACCAGCAATAGGACTGCCACTGCCGCCCGAACAGCATCCTTGCGCATTTGATTTTAGGGTTAAAATAGCAAGAATGCCAATCAATAGATATGATTTCATGTTTCTGTCGTATAGGAGTAATGTAGTTGAATAGAATCGAGTAAAGGTACGCAGGTTTTCTATTTCAATGTATATCTGAATCCAGCATAAAACATTCTGCCAAGCACAGGCCCCCAAACATTGGCTGCATCAAAGTAATTGCCATACGGATGCTCCCCGTCAATGAGAATATTTTTTTGTGTGTAGTTGCTTAGATTTTCACATCCAGCGTAGATATCTACTTGTTTTACGACATAGGTAATCTGACAAAGCAATTTGAAATAGGTTGGTGAATAGGCAGCCAATCGCATCCCTTCAGGATTTGTGTTGTAATTAGGAAGTCGTTGCTTGCCCACCCATTGTGTGGTGTAGTCAAATTTCCAATGCTTGTTGCGCGTTTCATAGGCGATATTGAAGAGTGCTTTGTGTTTGGCGTTTAATGCTTTTTCAAGTAGGACGCCGTGTTGCGTTACGCGCACATCGTTGAATTTATATGCTAAACGAATGTCAAGATTGCGAATCACTTCTTTGTATAATTCAGCCTGTACGTACCAAGCGTAGGATTTCCCATTCAAATTATACATAAACACTGTTTGAGGTGAAACATCAAGATCAACAACGGATTGCTGCACAAAGTCGGTCTTGAATATATCCAAACTGATTCGGCCTTCCTTGCTTGTGTGCTTTTCGCGAAAGCAGTAGGATATGTTGAAGCCATAATTCCAGCTGTATTCAGGAAGGAGAGGTTCTGTAAACTGTATTGTTCGGTTACTAGCAAAAATCTGTGCATTTTCCGACAAGATATTTGCTGTACGGAAACCGCTTCCGGCAGAGGCTCTGATGGCAATATCGTGGGTAAGACTATACTTTAGATTAACACGAGGAATAAAATAAAATCTCTTTAGCCGCAGATTATAATCGCCTCGCAATCCTACAAGCCCGCTAAATTTTTCACTGCCTTTGTAGGTGTATTCGCCAAACACGCCAACAACAGGTTCTTTTCTGTCGAGTATATATTGCTGATTGTGCAAGTTGTCAATATACCTTTCTTTGATATTGTCATACAATAAACCGCCACCCATGCGCAGGTCGTGATTGTTATTGCCGAAAGGTGTTTGGTATATTAGATTCGCAAAGACTGATTGTTGCGCACCATTGTACAGATTTCTACCATAAAATCCATCGGTCATATGGTTGGTATAATTTAATTGAAGGCCCAAGCTTTTACTGCCAGTTGCATTAAATGCATGACTCATTTTTGTAAAGGCTTCCCAACGTTTTGTGGTGATATTAAACCCATAATACGGTTGTAACATTGAAGCGTCTAGTTTTTTATCAAATCGAGTGTCGCCTCCAAGCTTATCATCAT
>CAIRSV010000341.1 GCA_903881265.1 uncultured Bacteroidota bacterium | reverse complement strand
TATCTTCGAGATTACACGCAAGGCGATCGAAGATTCGGCTTCATTCGCTCCGCCCGCTGTCGCCGCATCACTCAATGCGACCGAAAGCGTCCTCGACACAAGTGAGTCATTGGTTAACGCCATCGGCAGCGCTTCGGTGGCCGCTATCGAGTCGTTCGATAAAGCTGTGGCGCCTAAATCTCCGCGCCCCAGTCGCCGTCGCGCTGTTGCAGGCGACTAACTGGCCAACTGCTTGGTGGCGGGGTAAGCTTGGCCACCGGCAGCAAGTACCTTACTGGTAACGGGTGGCGCCCTCGATGACAGGCGCCACCAATGGAAGCGTAAGTTCGAATTCGCTCCCGATCTCCAACTGACTTCTCACAGCGATGGTTCCACCAAGCATCCCTGTGACAATATTGTGAACGATATGTAGTCCCAGACCGGTGCCACCGCGACCAAGGCGAGTTGTGAAAAACGGCTCGAACAGGCGGTTAAGATTTGCGTAGCCATCGACTCATCCTTTCGATGCACAATGATACTCGCATTAAGTTCAAAGCCGATCAATAAAATTTGAGCCATAAAATTGATCCATAGTAGAAAGATGATCAGTGTTCCGATAGAACCATAAATCTTATTATAATTGACAAGATTATTCACAGCATAAAAAAACAAGGCTGTCAACACCACCATCAGAAACGTGGCAATCACCGAACCTGGACTAAACAATTTCCATTTATTGACAGTAGCCGTGCCATACTTGTATATAAAGGAGACGGTGATGAAACATACACCAATGATGAGTGAGTAGGTGAGTAATTTAAATACAACCAATTTCTGTGCATACCTGATTCCAAGTCCGCTTGCTACCCAAGTTTGAAATACCATAAATGACAAGGTCAGTATGATAGTAAAAATCAACAGCATCGTCAATGCAATAGCAATACCACGTTGTTTAAATGGATTTCGTTTTTTAAATCCAGGCATCTGCTTTTCAAAACTCTTCATAAGGCCCATCATACCATTCGACGAATAAAACATCGTTAGCAAGACCGAAAATGAAAGCAACACTGTTTTTTTATGTGTGATAAAATCTCGAATGATTTTGGTAATGCTCTGCTGCATCTTCTGACCAGGCGCTAATAAAATCAGCATGTCATTTATCACTTTCACGATTTTCGCTTCAGGCAATGGAAGATACGGGATAAGTGTAAAGAAGAATAATAATAACGATGGCAATCCCATCAGAAATGAAAATGAAACTGCATTTGACCGGCTGCTAAAACGGTTCGAAAATATCTGCTTACTAAAAAACGAAAGTGAATCAAACAACGAGACGCCTTCAAAACCCGGCAGTATGATACGCTTAAGCCATGAGATACTGGCCTGCACAGGTCGTGAACGGATAATATAGTATTCGATGCGTGTCAGGTAAACGTGTGTTTAGTTGATATTGATGATAACTAAGGGGATGTCAATGGCAATTAAATAAAGATGCTAATATACTTCAAATTTGCAACGCTTGATCTGAAAGGAATAGCAGTTTATTGCGCTATCTGATTCCCCTCTTGTTCAATGCTTGCTGGTATTTTTTCGCGTTGATTAAGTGTTCTGCATACGTCGTTGAAAAATTTGAGTATCCGTTGAGATCTTCACGTGCGCAGAAATACAAATAATCAGTGGCGGGCGCATCGAGCGTGGCATCAATCGTGGTTATGGCCGGTGTGCATATCGGGCCAGGAGGCAGTCCTTTATTTCTATATGTATTGTATGGCGATGATGATCGCATTTGTACTTCTGTCAGTCGCTTCAGCATAAAATTTCCAACTGCATATTTCAATGTTGGGTCGGCCTGTAATGGCATCCCTTTTCGTAAGCGGTTTAAATAAGTGCTCGCAATAACAGGTTTATCGTCCTCCATATTGGTCTCTTCTTCCACAATCGAAGACAATGTCATAATTTGAGGCAAGCTTAAATTCAACTTCATTGCTTTGTCCTTGCGGTCTTTTGTCCAGAATTTTAAATAATTCTTCGCAATTTTTTCCATGGCCTTTTTTGAATTCGTATTCCAATAAAATTGGTAGGTATCCGGCATCACAATCACTTGTATCTGATTGCTATCAATACCATAGGTCGAAAGGAAGGAGCTGTCTTTGAAAAGCATTCGAAGTTCATTACTATCGGCTTCAAGACTATGACAGATCTTTCGCACAATATCGTCTTTGGTTCTAAGTTTGTTGATGACAAGCTTCACGGGAATTTGCTTTCCACCTTTCAGCATCTGAACGATTGTAAAATTGCCCATGCCTTGCTTAATCTGATACTTCCCCGGATGAACAGACCTTGACAAACCGATGCGCGTGGCCATCTTATCAAAAGAATGTATATTTTTAACCACATGATTTTCTTCTACATTTTTCAACAAGTCGGCATACGTCGAACCAGTTGGAATAAAGAGGAAGGTCTTGTCAGTGAAATCACCAGTATTGGAACCAAACAGCAGAACATAGAAATATACGGCTATGGCCAACAAGAGGAATCCAATGATGATGAAAATGTTTTTCATTAGAAAATAGTTTAAACCAAGGTATTCAATCCATGTAATAGAAGCAATAACCTGACAGACTTGTGTTTATGAATTTACACTCGCACGGATGATATTCAGTGCTCCACCGGCCTTGAACCATTCGATTTGCTGCGCATTATATGAATGATTCACTTGAATGGTTTCGCTGCTACCATCGGCATGGTTTAATACAATCTGTAAATGTTTGCCTGGCGTCATTGTCAATAATCCTTCTATATCAATGCTATCATCTTCCAAGATCTTATCATAATCCGCTTTGTTGACAAACGTCAATCCAAGCATCCCTTGCTTCTTGAGATTCGTTTCGTGGATGCGCGCAAATGATTTAACCAAGACAGCACGAACACCTAAATGACGAGGTTCCATAGCCGCATGTTCACGACTGCTACCCTCACCATAATTCTCATCACCAACCACAATACTTCCGATACCGGCTGCCTTATACGCACGCTGCACATCAGGTACAGGGGCATATTCACTTGTCAATTGATTTTTAACTGAATTTGTTTTTTCAGTAAAAAAATTCATGGCACCAATCAGCATATTATTGCTGATATTATCCAAATGACCTCTAAACTTCAACCACGGACCTGCCATAGAAATATGATCCGTTGTACATTTTCCTTTTGCTTTGATAAGCAACTTCAACCCCTTCAGATCTGTACCTTCCCAAGCCGCAAACGGATCGAGCAATTGCAGACGCTTACTATCGGGCGAAACTAACACTTGCACACCACTTCCGTCTTCAGCAGGTTTTTGATATCCAGCATCTTTCACATCGAAGCCCATTGGAGGAAGTTCGAATCCTGATGGAGCGTCTAACATAACTTGTTCGCCTTTATCGTTTGTGAGCGTATCGGTCAGCGGATTAAAATTCAAATCACCGGCTATCGCCAACGCTGTTACAAGTTCAGGCGAACCTACAAACGCGAATGTATTTGGATTGCCATCGGCGCGCTTTGCGAAGTTTCTATTAAATGAATGGACGATGGTATTTTTTTCTTGTTTCTCTGCACCTACTCTCTCCCACATTCCGATACAAGGTCCGCATGCATTGGCAAATACTTTAGCGCCTATCTTATTAAATTTATCCAGGAAGCCGTCACGTTCAATGGTAAAACGAACTTGCTCGCTACCCGGCGTAATGGTGAATTCTGCATTCAGTTTTAAGCCTTTATCAGACACCTGTTGGGCTAATGATACCGCACGGGAAATATCTTCATAACTTGAGTTCGTGCAACTTCCGATTAGACCAACTTCAATTTTTGTAGGCCATCCATTGGCAGCTGCTACTTCTTTCATCTTAGAAATAGGGGTCGCTAAATCGGGTGTAAACGGACCGTTCAAATGCGGCTCCAATTCACTTAAATTGATTTCAATCACTTCGTCAAAGTACTTGGCTGGATCGGCATAAACTTCAGCATCGCCGGTCAGATGTTCTTTGATAGCATTTGCTAAATCGGCCACATCACCGCGGCTTGTGCTTCTAAGGTAACGCTCCATGCTTTCGTCGTAACCGAAGGTCGAGGTGGTAGCCCCTATCTCAGCACCCATATTACTAATCGTGCCTTTTCCGGTGCAGCTTAATGATTCAGCACCTTCACCAAAATATTCAACAATGGCATTCGTTCCACCTTTTACAGTGAGGATGCCAGCCACTTTTAAAATTACATCCTTCGCACTAGCCCAACCACTGAGCTTGCCTGTTAGTTTAATCCCAATTAATTTAGGAAATAAAAGTTCCCAAGGCAATCCAGCCATTACATCACAAGCATCAGCACCGCCGACTCCGATAGCTACCATACCCAAACCACCAGCGTTGACTGTATGCGAATCGGTACCAATCATCATACCACCCGGAAAGGCGTAATTTTCAAGTACTACCTGATGAATGATTCCCGCACCAGGTTTCCAAAAACCAATGCCATATTTATTTGAAACAGACGAAAGAAAATTAAAGACTTCCTCATTATCTTTTAGGGCGGCAGTTAAATCTGTTGCAGAATCATTTTTTGCAACAATCAAGTGATCGCAATGCACCGTACTTGGCACGGCAGCCTGAGGGCGACCAGCTTGCATAAATTGCAATAGTGCCATTTGAGCCGTTGCGTCTTGCATCGCCACACGATCAGGATTGAAATCGACATAATCATGAAGTCGGCTATAACTTTTCACGTCCATACTAGCATCAAGATGGGTATACAATATTTTTTCAGCCAAGGTCAATGGGCGACCTAAAGCCTTACGTGCGTTATCAACTTTGGAGGGGAACTGTGCATACAGTTGTTGAATCATTTCAATGTCAAATGCCATTTTTCTTACGTTTAAAAATTAGATAATGTAACAAATCGACAAGTAAAATCAGTGGTTGTACGTATTTAAATAATTGTAACGAGTTATTTAACCGGGCTTAGTCCTCATTGATTAATTGCCGAATTGCTGAGTTGCGGCGAAGATAACATATCAGCCCTGCAATGCCAATTCAAAGTGATTCAAATTTATACATTTTTATTTTTTTAACGTGGAATCCGACATCTCAAAAAAAACTATCGCATTCGCTTCGCTTGGATGTATTATTTTGCATCCTCATTGAACAGAAATCGGATGATTCCATCGCTACAAAAAAGTGACGTCAGTTTATTGCCATGCATTCAGTTACTGAAAAGAATGATTCTTATTCTTTCTGTCTTTTTCCCCATCAGTGGTCAGGCGCAAACAGCTGTAGATTCATTCAAACTTTATAGAAGTTCGTTTGGCAGCTGCGAAGATTATTTACGAAAAGGCAAGCTCGACAAGGCTATCAGTTGCTATGAAGACCTGAGCAAGCGATTTCCAACCTATATCAAAAGTTATATCCGTTTGACTGAATTGTATTATATCAAAAAAGATAAAAACAAGATTATCCGCTACGCCAATAAGGCTATCGACCTAAATCCGAATGATGCTTATTCTCCGCTGACCTATCTATGCAATAAGATGAACAGCAACCACGATGAAGACATTGCAATTCTGATTATGAATCGACTGTCAGTGTCTGATGTTGAAAATTCAAAGAAATCGAAGGTGGAAGAAAACCGCTTACGATATACCGTAAAATCATACATCGATAAATCACCTGTTCCGGGTGTAGAATTAAAAAACCTTGGCGACAGCATCAATTCGTTTGAGAATGAATGTCTGCCTACGCTTACGTTGGATGGCAAAACGATGGTCTTTACTCGCCGTGCAGGAGGTAATGAAGATTTTTTTATCTCCCAAAAAGACAGCAACAACATTTGGACAAACGCAAAAAATCTTGGTTACCCGCCCAATACTAGTATGCCCGAAGGCGCCGCCATGCTAAGCGCAGATGGATACTACCTCTTTTATACACGCTGCGATATGCCAAGTCCAGACGGCATTATCGGAGGCGGTTGTGATCTCGTATTCAGTTATCGAGAAGATAGTGCGTGGAGTTCACCACAATATTTCGGATTCACCATTAATACCACAGGCTATGAAGGGCAACCATGTATTAGCAGCGACAATAAGGATCTTTATTTTGTGAGCAACCGTGAAGGTGGTTATGGCGGCCTCGATATCTGGGTGTCAAGGTTTGAAAATAACTATTGGACGAAACCTGTCAATCTAGGCCCCACGATTAATACCCCAAAAAACGAAACATCACCTTTCATTCATCCCGATAATGAAACCTTATATTTTGCTAGTGATGGACATCCGGGATTGGGACAAACAGATTTATTTATCAGTCGAAAAAACAAGAATGGCACTTGGAAAAAACCGATTAATCTCGGAGCGCCTATTAATACCGAAAATTTTGACGGATCTATCGTTGTCAATGCAAAAGGCACACAAGGTTTTTTGGCTTCCGACAGGACTGATTCTAAAGGCGGTTTGGATATTTATCGTTTTGATATCTATCCGGCTATAGCACCAGTGCCGACACTTTGTGTCAAAGGATTTCTACTTGATAAATTCTACAAAACACGGTTATATGAACGTCCGATTTATTTCACCTACACCTTCAACAACACAAGTATTGGTGAGCAAAGCAGCAACGAAGGCGATGCAAGTTATTCGCAAGCGTTGCAAATGGGAAAAACCTATTTGATTTCTGTCATCGAAGACGGATATAGACCTTATTACAAAACATTAAAACTGAACAATGATTCGCTTCCTGAGAATTTGTACTTCGACATCAAATTAAAACAACCCGGATTAAAAGACACATTATTGAAAGCGAATATCCGAACAGATAGCACAGGGCTTCAATTCGACAGTACATCGGCTATACTACTTGATACATTGTTTTCTAAATGGGATCATTGGACCGAGGATAGTGCAAATGTTATAGTGTTCATGAAAGGATACTATTATAGTGGTGATACAATCACGGATACACTTTTCAGGGATCGCATAGATGTATGTCAAAAGAAACTCGATTTACTAACAGCGTGGTTCAACCAGAAAGGTATCAGTTGCGATATTATTATGCAGGACATGGATATGCTTATTTATAATGATGACAAGGACTGGTTTAATAACGTGGAGCTCAAGGTGATAGAATACTATTGATTCAACGATAAAAAGAGAGCTACTTATCTCACATCTATTTAGTTGACGCCTTCTTTATGGCAAATTGTTTTTTACAATAGACTACTTTGCCGAATAATTTTACTTTTACCCCATGGACGAAAACAACATCTATCATTTATCATATGTAAGCACAGGGTGTGACGGATTACGATTCGAACACATCAAAGAAGTGTTAGAAGTCGCACATGAAAATAATAAAGAAAATGGCATCACTGGTATATTGGTGTATTGCAACAAGCATTTCTTTCAGATACTCGAAGGCGACAAAGACACGGTGGAGGAACTTTTTACAAAAATATCCATTGACCCACGGCATGATAATGTTATCAAACTACAATCTACCTTTATAGCTAAAAGGCAATTCGAAAAATGGAGTATGGGCTTTAAAAGTTACAACAAAGAGCTTAAACCTCTTGACGATTTTAATACAGAAGAATTCTATTGTTATGTCAAAGAGCAGCTCAATCATAGCGATGTCGTCTCGCTTCGAATTTTAGCTGATTTTTTTGACTTAAACGGATAATCTTTTCCCTTAGTAGTTGAACTCGCTTACTTTTGCGCTTTCAACATACTATGTCGCGTTTCAAAAAAATTCTATTTAGTTTTATTTGCATTTTAGTGGGCAGTGTCTTTATCGTATCCGCTATTTCCAAACTTCCTTCACTTGAACAATTTGGTTGGACGATTGTTGAGACTTCGTTCCTCAACTGGACAGCCGCCGAATGGATTGCTCGAATCTTGATTGGGATCGAGTTTTTTTTGGGAGTGCTTTTCATTTCGCATATCAAGATAAAAAAGATAGCGGTTCCTTTGTCGCTTTTCCTGCTAAGCGTTTTCTCAATTTATTTATTCCTTGTCGTCAAGATGTATGGGCTTCACGGCAATTGCGGTTGCTTTGGCGAATGGATACCGATGACACCCGTTCAATCCATTGTAAAAAACATCCTGTTGATCTTGTTGATACTTCTTATCGCATACCATTCAACTGAATTACAATTCAACTATATCAAGGCTGTCACCTTAATGAGTTGCTTGATTAGCTTGCTGATTCCATTCCTATGGTTGCCTCCGGAGAGCATTTACATTTACGAAAAAGAAAAACCACTGCATCAACCTATACCGCTTAGCCTTTTATACCACTCGTCAATCAACAAGGCGCCAGCTATTGAATTGCGAAAAGGGAAACATATCATTTCGTTTATGAGTCTTACTTGTCGCTTCTGCCGAAAAGCCGCGAAACGACTGCGTATTATGAAAGAGAAACATCCATCACTTCCATTTTACATGGTATTAAACGGCGATAGCACGCGCCTGAAAGAATTCTTGAACGATACCAGATCATCAATCATTGAGCGTTCAATATTCAATGGCGCTGAGCAATTCAGTCAGATGAACGGCAGTTATGCATTGCCTACAATCAAATGGATTGAGGATACAACTGTTGTAAAAGAATCAAATTATATCAATCTGGATGAAAAGGATGTCCTCGATTGGATCAAAGCAGATACGCAGAAATAATTTGATGCATCACTCGATAAGTTGTCCTTCTATTTTCTCATGTAGAAACATGATATATATCATTCCGGGAAGCTTATATGTTAGTCTACCTTTGTTTTCTAAAACAACAAAACATGAAAGACTCCTTAGCCCATCTGCATCTCATTTGTGAAGATTGGAAGCGAGAATTAGATTTTTTCAAAATAGAAATCGCCTATCTACGCAAACGACTTGAAGAAATCGCCTCTAAAAATACGTCGATGGACGTATTGAAACATGTTGAGCATTTTGAAAACAAATTCAGCATCATGGCTATCCATGTCGATGAATTAGATCATGATGTTCATCTTAAAAATGAAGCCTTACTGAAAGAAGCGGCTGAAAAGCCAATGTATATCAATGTTAAAATGATTGCCTCCGACGAAAATTTAATTGACTTGATGAGCGATACCAGTACTGATTTCCATGCCACTAAAAAAGAATTCTATCGCTTTCTTTCGAATGTGATGTAACCATAAAATTGAACCGCGCCTGATAGGCAGGGCACAAAAAAGCCTGCGTAGTTTCGCAGGCTTTTTATACTCGAATCAGCTATTATTGTTTAACCACTTTCTTGCGAACCACTCGGCCTGCGTCATTAATTGCCATTAGATAAACACCTTTAGGAAGGGCTGACAAATCAAGATGAATTTCAGCACCGCCATTGTATTCTTTTTGAAGTAATACCTTGCCAGAAATATCACTGAGGGTAATAGATGTATGTTTAAATGCAGTAGATGAAGCTAGGGTGATTTCATCATGTGCTGGGTTAGGATAAATCATAATTGAGTTATCGGCGACGTTCACGTTTCCGATGGCATTCGGGATATTCTCGATGATAATATTTTGTGTCGTATTTGTTACTATAGGTGTGTTATAATCAAATATAATCGAAGCCGTATTGTGAATCTGAGAACCTGACGCAAGCGTGGTCTTTGGTTTGATTGTATAACTAACTAAACCATGACTCGCAGGTTCGTTGCTGTTACTATCTGGCAGAAAAATATTAGCAAATGTAAACAAGAGCTGACCGGCACCATTGATGGTATACGATAGAGGGTGACTGAAGCCTGTCAACTTAAAGGTATTGATATCTAGATTGGCATCTAATGTATCGCGGATAAAAACATTCACAGCCGAACCAGTGCCTGTATTTTGAAAGTGAATCGTATAGGCAAGCTCTTGTGTATTTAGGATATTTCCATCAGGAGAAACTGTTTTGATATTTGGATCGAAAGCCAACATACAGGCTTGATTATGTACCACGTGATTATTGGCTGGGGCTGCATCGCCGCTAAGAGGATGTATCGTCCAAGATGAATGAAGTGTATCACCCATTGTGATTGTTGTATCGGCTTGTAAATGCAACGTGATATTCCTAAATTCATTAATCAATAAATTTGAATAAGTCCAAACAAGCGAATCACCACTCACAAGCGCAGGCGCAGGTGTTGATGAAGTAAAACTTAAGTGACTGTCTTTGACAAAGAAAATTGAATCGCCGCTTTCAACCACAGTACCTCCGTTATGATAGGTGGCAAAAATGGTCACATTCGCATTTGGCCAAGGTATATTACCTGCGTTGGCTGTTATACTCACATCGTGCACATTCGGCGTAGCCTGCATACCAAAATCGGCAGAACTGCATGATTGTGTCAATGGATTGATTGAATAGGTAAGCGGGGATGATGTGATATTCCAATAAGTCATCGGTAAAGCATGCAATGAATAAGTCAACGCTGAATCAACGAACAACATAGCGTAATCACCACTACTGTCTGTGCTTGTGTAATAGTTTTGCGTAGCCTCGTTCACAATGATATTCGCCAACCCATTTTCACCCGCGTCTTTAACGCCGTTTCCGTTTGAATCATTGTATACATTACCAGTGATATATGAAAATTGAGTACCACTTGAAGGACAAGATCCAAATGAAAATACCAATCCGTTTGGAATGTTGGTGAGTGGATTCATTATCATGCCAGTACCCGTTAATGTAGCGGATGCAAAACTGTTAGCCCAATTTGATGTAGCCGAACGCAAATTGAAATCGCTAGTAGTATCACCCGTTAATCCTGCATAGAATGTTTTTCCCGCCGCATTTGAATAGGCATTGTACCCATAATATAATTGAATACAACCAGTGCTTTCATGAATACGAATCTGTGCATTCAGATGACAATAGGGAACACTGAACACACCATAATCTCTCCATTGTATGATACAAACCCTATTTGGCGCTGTACCAACCGTTACATATTCGATATGACCTCCGGTATTTGTGTTCTGAAGATCGGCATGCAAGATGCTAACAACTTTAATACTACTAGAATTTAATAACCACAACCCAGAATGAGAGAGACTATCCATCACGATAAATCCATTGGTACAAATTCCAAATTTACTCGTCATCGCACCATTGTAATTCACACTAAATCCGAGTGGCAGGTTAGCGTGAAACACATCGTCTTCATTTGGCGCATCCACAACCGTTCCACTAATCGAAAGATAGGAATCCAAGGATTGAGAAAATGGGATCGTGCTTACTTGTGCACGAGTGCTAAAAAATGCGCATACAATCAGGCAAATAAGGGGTACTAATCGTTTCATGTTGTAAAAATTTTGCTCAATATAAAACGGTTTTATAAATTCAAACACACATTAACAAATTGTCAAGCGCTACATTCCCTCGAATTTCAACTCTTATCCGTCAAGACAAAAAGCCCAACGACCTGATTTATGATCTCGTTGAGATGCAATATATGCTGACCAAAAATGACAGAAAGAGTGTCATAATCTGTGTTACATTCATCATTGATTGAGCAAGCTCTGAAGTAAAATGCATTACCTACTTCGATAAAAATCCTGAAACTAACAGTGATTCCACACTGAATTATTAACTTACAGACAGCTTATCCACAATTAATGGCGTGTTTTCCCCTACCTATTTTCAAATACTCACATATTCGTTCGTTAGATTCAGTTGCTGTATTTTCACGCCTCCAAAATAATAGAAACGTGCGACTGAAGTCATTAGAAATTAAAGGATTTAAAAGCTTTGCCGACCGAACGGTCATTAACCTCGATAACCAAATTACAGGTATCGTCGGACCAAATGGTTGCGGCAAATCAAATATAGTAGATGCCATTCGTTGGGTTATCGGTGAACATAAGATCAAGACACTCCGTTCGGACAACCTCGAAGATCTGATCTTTAACGGTTCTAAAACCCGCAACGGAAGTGGATTAGCCGAGGTAGCGCTCACCTTCGAGAATACAAAAAACCTCTTACCTACCGAATTCAATACCGTTACCATCTCCCGAAAATTTTACAAAAACGGAGAAAGCGAATACCGTCTCAATGACGTCACCTGCCGATTGAAAGACATCACAAATCTTTTCCTTGACACCGGTGTCACCTCAGATAGTTATTCCATTATCGAATTAGGCATGGTCGATGATATCATCAAAGATAAAGACAATAGCCGTCGACGTATGCTGGAACAAGCCGCCGGAATTTCGATTTATAAGACTAGAAAAAAGGAAGCTAAACAAAAACTAGACGCCACCGAACAAGATCTAAACCGTATTGAAGACCTTCTTTTTGAAATCTCCAATAACCTGCGAACACTTGAAAGTCAAGCAAAGAAAGCAGAAAAATACCTACAGATTAAAGGTGAATATAAGAACGTAAGTGTCGAATTTGTCAAAGCATCACTCGAAGATTTCAATTCAACCTATCAAACGCTCAATATTCAACAACAACATGAAGTAGATGCGATACTAGGTCTTGAAACTGTCATTGCAACCGAAGGTGCCGAACTCGAACAACAAAAACTTGAACTCACCAAACGCGAAGAAGAACTTCACAACCTGCAAAAGGCGTTCAATGAATTGGTTAACCAACTCCGCAGTCTAGAAAATGAGAAGAACCTCTCTTCACAGAAAATTCAACATCT
>CAIRSV010000340.1 GCA_903881265.1 uncultured Bacteroidota bacterium | reverse complement strand
GAGTTCACTTGCTTGTGCACTATTCGCAACAAGTAACATATTGTTGCCGTAGCCACCTGCCTGACCGTTACTCATAGGCACTAATGTAAACGGACTATTCCCAATATCGTGCCATACAACAGCATCCGTAGAAGCAAGCACCGTTCCCGTGTAACATTTCGTTTTATCAATTTGATACACAACAGACTGCACATAATCCATATTATCATCAAACAAGTTTCCTGTGATAAATAAATCGTGATTAGAAACGCCAATTTTCGGATAGTCAAACCAGGTGGGAACGCCAATTATGCTACCTATATTTCCTGAGAACTTATAGAAGTACCAACCTGCTGTTGGATCGGCTGTTTTAGAAAAAGCAACAAACAATTTTGAGCTAGCCGAATTACCATCACAGTTTTGCGCGAACACAATAAAGCGATCTGATTGCTGATCAAAAATCACTTTCGGGTCACACGTATTCAGATTAGTTCCTAAGGTTGTAAAGAAATTGTCCAAATTAACAGTCCCATTAATACCAGCGCCTGTGGTGGCATTATAAATTCGAAGCGAACTATTGACAACAGCTACAAGTTGACCTGTTTTATTAACGGCAATCGAATTATCCGAAGGCGTGCCACTCGATGACAACGCATTATAACCCACTGAAACGATAGGATCTATTGTGGCCCTTGTCTTTTCTGCCGAACCAGTTCCTTCCGAATCGTCGTGTTGAAGAAAATCTAGCTTCTGTTTTAGTTTTGCCTTCTTCATCATTTCAAGCGCCTCTTTATTCTCAGATTCATTTTTTGAAATGATATGCGTGAATTCAGGCAGTAATTCAACATCATCGGATGCCGGAATACTAAATCCTACATACACACTTTCAATAGGCGATTTATTCGCGACACCTGCATTTTTGGGATAATCGTTTTGCGCCAAGGCGGTAAGGCTAAAGGAAACGAACAGACAGCAACTAATTATTTTTTTCATATTTATTCTTTTAATACACTGATCGAATTGCATTGCTGTAGTAAAAACGGATCAACTAGATACTAAATCACACGTTTCCTGCGCGGCAATCACTCAACATAATTTAAATGAGGAGCGAAGTTAATTGTTTTTTCTTTTATTCAATCCAGCTTTCATAGATGGTAAAAAAACACCCTTTTCGTTTTACCTTTGCGTTCGCATGAAAGCATTTGAAATTCCAGAATTCTATAGAAGCCCGCTGATAACGGCTATCAAGCAACGCCGAAAGCTAGACGATAAAATGAAAAAAGATTTCACACCGACCAAACTGGATTTTGGTCCGATAGAAATCTACCTAGCGAGGCATTTCGGCTTCTGCTATGGTGTTGAAAATGCGATAGAGATTGCATTTAAAACGGTCAATGAGAACCCAGGGAAACGTATTTTCCTACTCAGCGAAATGATCCATAATCCGCAGGTAAATGCCGACTTGCTGCAAAGTGGTGTTCGCTTTATCATGGACACCTTGGGCAATCATTATATAGGATGGAATGAACTAAACAACGAAGATATCGTTATCATTCCCGCCTTTGGCACCACCCTTGAAACAGAACAGACACTCAAAAACATAGGCATTGACCCGCTTCTATACAATACCACCTGTCCATTTGTTGAGAAAGTATGGAACCGTTCCGAACAGATTGCCAATAAAGGATATACAATCATTATTCATGGCAAGCCACAGCACGAAGAAACTCGAGCGACCTTCTCACATAGCAGCCACAGCGGACCGGCGTTGGTGGTGAACGATTTGACTGAAGCTAAAAAGCTTGAAAAATATATCTTAAAAACGACAGCCTTGACAAATTTCTTCGAGGAATTTAAGGGGCAATATTCAGAAGGCTTTAATCCTGAAACAGATTTTGAACGAATCGGTGTGGTCAACCAAACCACTATGCTAGCGAGTGACACCGAAGAAATTGCAGACTTCTTAAAACAGGTAATAACGCAACAAGGAAGCGGCGATACCGATCGCTTTGCCGATACGAAAGATACACTTTGCTATGCCACTAATGATAATCAAAGTGCTGTGATGGGCATGCTACATGTGCAGGCCGATTTGGCTATCGTAGTTGGAGGATATAACAGTTCGAATACATCCCACCTAGTAGAACTTTGTGAATCCAAGCTCCCAACTTATTATATCGAAAACGACAGCAAAATCAAGGCCGATGGGTCGATAACACATTATATGTTGCACGATCATATGGAAATTGACTCAGTATCCTTTCTTCCTAACACAACGAAGACCCGAATATTAATCACGTCTGGAGCTTCTTGCCCTGATGCAATAGTGGAACAAGTTATCATTAAAATTCTTGGCTTCTTTCCTGAGGCTCACTCAATCGACGCTGTGATCAATAAAATGAACGATTAGGCCTGCATACGCTCTATAGCCCACTGATATGAAATCTCGAGTTGCTGTTCCATCGTGAGCGCTGTATTATCGAGTATCACTGCATCCTTGGCTTTTCGTAACGGACTTACGTCTCTGGTTGAATCGATTAAATCGCGGTGTTTGAGGTTTTCAACCACTTCATCCAACGAGATGCTTGGATTCGTTCGTTTCATTTCGTCATAGCGTCGCATGGCTCGAATATGTTCATCAGCCGTGAGATAAATTTTTAGTTCGGCCTTCGGAAATACGGTTGTACCAATATCGCGGCCGTCCATG
>CAIRSV010000339.1 GCA_903881265.1 uncultured Bacteroidota bacterium | reverse complement strand
TGCGAGGGCTGCAAACAATTGTCTACCCATCGTTTGTTCGGGCAACTTCTCACCTGCTTGTTGCGTTAAGAAAATTGAGAAAATAATGAGTACTGTAATACCACCAACATAAACGACAATCTGAACGGCCGCAATAAATTCGTATTGCATCCAAAAATACATACCTGCAACGCCGATCAACGAGAATAGCAAAAAGATGGCCGCACGAAAAATATGCCTTGTGGTCACGGATAAAATACCGCTACCAAGTATGATAGCCGCTAGTATATAAAATAAAATGTCTGCTCCGCTCATTCGTTTTGTTTCAATTTATTTCGTTCGATTATTATTCAACACCTTCCATAATTTTTGATCCTTCGTTATTCAACACTTTCGTAAATTGACTTCGGTCGTACACACTATGTTCAAAGGTCTGTGCCATTTTAATAGCATCAGATGGACAGGCGGTGATACATAAATTACACATCGTACAAAGTTCGAGATGGTAGACCAACTTATCGATGGCTTTCTTCTTTTTGCCTTCCGGCGTTATGTCAAACTTAGTTACTACTTTAATAGTGCCATTCGGACAAGCCAATTCACAAGCTGTACATCCGGTGCAGCGATGTTCATTATTCGCATCATGAGGCATCACTACTTCACCTTTGAAACGATCGGCTAACCGCAAGGTGGCTCGATTATCGGGATATTGCTCGGTAATAATTTCGTTGTGATGGGTAAAATAAAACAGCGTTCGCCTGAGACCAATGGCTAATGATTTCAATGCAGTAAAGACGTCCTTTATATAGTTTACTATAAACATACTTCAAGTTTAAAGGTATTCGGTGTTTGTCTTGTGAAACAGTCGCCGTATATCTTATGATCATTTAAAAATACCAACCCAAAATCGCCATCGCCGTCACTAGTAAGAGATTAAACATTCCAATCGGCAACAGATATTTCCATTCAAGATTCAACAACTGATCGATGCGCAATCGAGGGAAGGTCCATCTGAACCACATAATTAAAAAAATCAGAAAAAATGTTTTGCCAAAAAACCAGAGACTAGAAGGAATAAGATCCATGATACGATTGAATCCATCCCAATGTCCGATATGAAAGGGCATCCATCCGCCAAGAAAAAGCGTCGCTCCTATAGCGCACACAATAAAGACATTCACATATTCTGCCAAAAAGAAAAGCGCAAATTTCATTCCTGAATATTCGGTATGAAAACCAGCCGTTAGTTCCGATTCAGCTTCAGCCAAATCAAACGGTGCACGATTGGTTTCGGCCGTCACGGCAATAATAAAAATGATAAATGAAATAATGACAGGAATATGCCCTTTGAAAATCCACCATCCATCGGCTTGCGACAATACGATTTCATTCATGTTAAGCGTACCGGTAAGCACTACGATAGAAAGGATCGCTAATCCAGCAGACAATTCGTAGCTTACAATCTGAGCACCGCTTCGCATAGCACCTAATAACGAATATTTATTATTACTCGCCCAGCCGGCCATCAGGATACTGATGACAGACACCGATGAAATCGCAGAGACATACAACACGCCGATATTCAAGTTCCACATCATAAAATTACGCGCGAAGGCAATCGGCGCCATCAATAACATCGCTACCATCATAGCGATATACGGTGCGAGGTTAAATAAAAATTTGTCGGCGCCATCGGGCGTCATCGATTCTTTGACTAATAATTTTAAGGTGTCGGCCATTGATTGCATCATACCTTTTGGCCCCACACGATTGGGACCAAGACGAATTTGCATCCAAGCAGACACTTTGCGTTCCATCATAACAAGAACCAAACCAAGCACAGCAAACAAACTGATCACGCACACACCAACAAGCACCATTTCAACAAATTTAGCCAACGTGGCGTTGAAGGTATTGTGTAACCATGTATGCAATGTATCCGCTATGTTGCTAAAACTCCACATGTATTCTTTTTTTTAACGGTCAATATCAGGTATCACTAAATCTAAGGTTCCCATCATCGCTACAAGATCGCCGATCTTACTGCCTCTAGCCATGTGGTCGAGGGCCGATAAGTTTG
The DNA here is from genome assembly GCA_903881265.1 of uncultured Bacteroidota bacterium. Taxonomy (GTDB): domain Bacteria; phylum Bacteroidota; class Bacteroidia; order Chitinophagales; family Chitinophagaceae; genus OLB11. Next base: position 9,485 of record CAIRSV010000339.1, on the reverse strand, counting down.
AAAATCCTGGTGATCGAAATTTAATACGGTAGGGATTTGTGCCGCCTTCACTTACAATGAAGATGCCAAATTCACCACGTGCTGTTTCTACGCGTTGATAAAATTCTCCTTTCGGTAATTTCAACACCGCTTTTGTCTTCGCCTGAACATCTCCTTCAGGAATATTATCAATCAGTTGTTCTATAATTCGTATCGATTGATTCATTTCGCGTATACGTACCATATATCGCGCAAACGAATCGCCGGCGGTTTCAAGCACCTCATCAAATTCAATCTTGTCGTATAGTTCGTAGGGATAAATTTTTCGGATATCACAACTCACGCCACATCCGCGTAAGGTTGGACCACTGCAGCCGTATGAGATGGCATCGGCAGCCGAGATAACACCAACACCCTTCATTCGGTTTTGGAAAATGATATTGCCAGTTACCATGTCGTCATATTCGGCAATCTTACGTTTGTATAAGGTAATGAATTCCTTTACTTTTCGTTGGAAGTCAGGATGCAAATCCTCTAATACACCACCCGGTACCATATAATTCATCGTTAGACGAGCACCGCAGGTTTCCTCCATAATTTCGTTGATGGCTTCACGTTCTCTGAAGGCATGAAAGAAGGGCGTGAACGCACCCAAATCCATCGCCATAGCGCCCCACCAAAGTTCATGCGAGGCGATACGAGTCAGTTCATCCATCAGCACGCGAATTACTTGTGCTCTTGGTGGCACTTCAATTTGCATACCCTTTTCAACGATCAATGCGCAGGCGTGGTTATTAATATGCGACGATAGGTAATCCATACGACTCGTCACATAAATAAATTGACGATAGGTTAGGCTCTCGCACATTTTTTCAATCGAGCGATGAATATAACCCAGATGAGGTTCTACTTTCTTGATGGTTTCACCGTTGAGGGTAATCACTAGATGCAATACGCCATGCGTGGCAGGATGTTGAGGTCCTACATTGATTATTAAATCGCCTTCGGTATTCGAGCCTAATTCTTCAACCATGTTTATAATTTTATCATATTCACAGGGTCATCAAAATCTTTGCGTAATGGATTTTTTCCTTCCCATCCATCAGGTAATATCAATAAGCGCAAATCGGGATGATGCACGAAGTTGACGCCAAACATCTCATACACTTCACGTTCATGAAATTCGGCTGTGCGCCAAATATGACTAACCGTTTCAATGTCAGGTTTCGCTTTATCCAAGTTCGCTTTAACAACTAAGTTATGCCTGTATTTTGTTGACGACAAATGATAGACCATCGTCAAGTGTGTCTTCCAATCGATGCAGGTAAGGCAAAACATATAATCAAAATAGTGTGCTTCTTGATGACGTAATTGCAATGCGAATGGCAACCAATCAGATGGTTCAAGTAGAACATTCAACCAGTCACCACCTTCTTCAAAGACGCCTGTTGGAAGCAGTGTGGTAATTGCTGTTTTTAATTCTTCGTTGTTCATGATTATACGTTGGCCGACTTTATTTGTTCGCGGGTCATTCCGCTTTTAATTTTTTCTTGCAAGCTAATCAACGCATGCAATAAGGCTTCAGGCCTTGGTGGACAGCCTGCCACATACACATCAACGGGTATGATATGATCGGCTCCTTTGACAACCGAATACGTGTTATAAAAAAAAGGCCCTCCACTAATTGCACAAGCACCCATTGCAATCACATATTTAGGATCCGTCATTTGATCATACAGTCGTTTCAATACCGGCGCCATCTTATTGACAATGGTACCGGCTATGATGATCACATCTGCCTGACGAGGGGAGGCTCTTGCCACTTCAAAACCGAAACGAGAAAAATCGTATTTGGCGCCTGCCACCGACATATATTCAATACCGCAGCAACTAGTTGCAAAGGTGAGCGGCCATAATGAATTAGAGCGTGCCCAATTGATGACATCATCTAATTTACTTAGCACAATACCACCTCCGGGTAATTCTTGAATCTGTCCAGGAAAATTTTCTGGTGCAGCGTTTGTTGTTATATCCATTTTAAGGCCCCTTTTTTATGCGCATATAAGAATCCGGAAAATAATATAGTGAAGAAAATAATAATCTCAACGAAGGCTAACCATCCCACTTTTTTCGCTACAACGGCCCAAGGATAAAGGAATACAAGTTCAACATCAAAAATTAAAAAAATAAGTGCGAACAAATAATAACCAACATTTAATTGAACCCAGGTTTTACCACTCGTGGGAACACCACATTCATAGGGTTGACCTTTTTGAGGATTCGTAGTAGCCTTCGTGATAATTTTTGCGACAAGTATAGCAATACCTGAGAAAGCAAGTGCGGCTAAGATTAAAACAATCATCGATGCTGAACCCATATCTATAATTGGCTTGAATATACATTCTTGACATTGCAAGGTAAGGTAAAATTGACAGCATGTATCATTTCATTTTGCTTATTTTGATTTGCTGTGCCGATGTATTTAGGCGCGACTATTTTTTTTGGTCAACGCATTATAGTAGTGTAGTTGAGATATAGTTACATTGACATACGAATGTATATCATCAGAACAGCAGCGTCATTCATAAACCAAAAAACTTGTTTTAACAACCATAGCGATTGTCAAAACAAGTTTCTTCTTCTTGATGATGTTTAAATGCTACGAATACCCGCAGCATCTTGTATTAGTTTTTAGTGAAAGACGCACGAATCATTTGACCGTTTACCACCGCTGACAAAAAGTAGAATCCCGGTGTCAGGTTTTTACAATCGATCTTGCATACGTCATTCTCAAATGTATAGGCCGATGCAATCGTTTGACCATATAAGTTGTGTAGCACAATTGCTTTTGCTTCAGCTGTAATACCTTTTACAATCACAACATCATTCGCAGGATTTGGATAACAGATAGCAGCTATTGGTTGAACATCATTGATCGAAGCCGGCACTGCGCCAATAGAGATAGAGGTTGTATTCCATTGATCACCGCTATCAGCGCCACCATTAAAATTAACTGCATTTGCTGCTGCGTTAAAGGTTACTGCACCTGGCATTGCTGGGGCAGTCCATGAGCACGTAAATGTAGTAACACCCGAAACAGCTGTTTGAACTCCGTCATGTGCGATTTGCAAGCTTTTTAATTTAGTGCCTGTGCCCGCAGTAAATGTACCGGCGGTTGCATCAATATTACATCCTGCATAGGCATTCGTTGCATTCGATACAGTAAACGTAAGCGCGTACGACTGACCAGGCACATACGCTGTAGGAAGACCTGTCAAGCTCACTGTTGTGGCGGTGTTTTTACTACCATGACAAGGGCTACAGCTTGTGCCGTTGCTAGTAACGTTACCGGTACTGCTCGACGATGTTGTTATGTAAATCATGGCTAACGAAGCAAATAAAAATAGTGGAGATAAAATTTTTGTTTTCATTTTAAATTAAATTTTAGATTACAAATTTAGCCAAATAATCCAACTTGCATTAGGTTAAAAAAAACGAGCTGCGATTTAGGTGCTCAATGACTTTAAAAAATAGGACGAAGGAGTTATTTTTCACGTTAAAAAGGAAATTTGGAAACGGCATATCAGTCAATCTGATTCGGTTTACAAACATACTTTTCATCCGATGCTTGCATGTCAATACATACAATGAACAAGCGTATTAATCAATGTCGTCATTAGACTGCGCAGCCTCATCCACTTTTTTACTGCTTCGTTTCATATCAAGCGCTTCAATAAGCAAGTATTCATCATCCGATAATGCCTGCATATCAATTTCCACGTCCTCATGTAATACAACAAAGGTTTCACTTACGAGTTTCAAATGCGCAGGCAGGGCTGCATTCATCACATCGCCTTCAGTGCACATATAATACGAAGCCATCCATTCCCAAAATTTCAATTGCGTTTCAGTGACAATAGGTTCCTTATCGAGCAAGCTTCGCACTGGTTTCACCTGATAAAATTCGGGCTTGTCGGTATGAATTTTTTTTACAATGCCACTATAAATTTTACGTTTGCCGAATTGAACTTCTACACGGCAACCAACTTTTATGCTATCTTGAAGTTCAAGTGGAATTCCAAACGTATAATTCCTTTCAAGTGCAAGGGGCAATATAATATCAGCAAACATCATGCGATGAAGGTATTATTTTTCTTCCATTCCTCCGCAAATTGCCAAACACGTTTCTTCTTGTTCGTCTGACCAAACAGCCAACACGCTTGCATATAGTCTTCTACATACTGCTTCAATTGGTCAAGATTCTTTTTTTCTACTCCTACGGTTGTGACCGGCGGAAGAAATATCGCTCGATTCCATCCAGGTGTAAAGCGCATCAGTCGCGATGGATGCAAGCGTTTCGCAGCGTCAATAAAAAGCACGGGCAAGATATCGGTCTGTTGTTGAATAGCAAGCGAGAAGCAACCTTCTTGAAATGGCAACAAGTTCGCTATCGGTGTGTCTGAAAAAGTGCCTTCAGGAAAAAGAACGATGGCATTTCCCCGATCAAGTTCTTGTTTCATTTTTCTGAAACTATTGGCCCTTGCAGTTACCGAACTTCGATCGACTGTAATCACCACATGCTTGTAGATAACACCATACACCGGCACCTTTTCAATTTCTTTTTTCCCCAATGTTTTGAAAACGGTTGGGATACTTGTATAAATCAACGCAGCATCGATATACGATTGATGATTCGGTGTGATGATATACGGCTTTGAAAAGTTAATCTTGCGTCGATTGTAATGTATTGGTATCATGCCGCTGAGAATGAACCAAGCATTACTACTCACTTTCATTAACCAAAACAAACCATTATCCTTGACCGATTCAGGAAAAAGAAGCAGCAATAAAGTCACAGGAAACGAAAGTAATATCAACGCAACAAACAATACGCAGACGTACAAGAAGTAAGGTAGATAAAGTATATTCTTAAGCAAGGCAATGATTTTTTATTATTTCAAGGTAGCATCGGCGTGCTAAAATTCCAATGTAGATTCATCCTGTTTTTTACTTGTGTTCACAATCAACGTTACTAATGACAACTTTGTGTTTTCGAATGTAGTACCCAACATCATAGTGCCTTCTTTACGCATAGTATCGTTTTTTACATGGGCAGAAACAACTTATTGTCAATGCAATCAACCCTTTAACAGGGCTATCATGTCTGATAAATTCATTTTTTTCTGTTCGCCGCTGTTGAAATTTTTCACACTGATATAGGCTTCCTTCAACTCCTCTTCGCCTATCATAGCAATGAATGGCATTGCACGTTTGTTGGCATATTTGAGTTGTTTATCAAATTTAATTGCATCAGGAAATAGCTCGCACGAAATATGTTCAGCACGCAATGCTTTCAATACCTCGATATTTCTTTTTTCAAATTCTTCACCAAAATTCACCAACATAATTTGTACCGATTGAGTCAATTCAGTTGGAAACTTATTCATTTCATCCATCACATCATACATTCGATCTACACCAAATGAAATGCCCACGCCTGGAATATTTGGCACACCGAAGAGTCCTGTAAGATCGTCGTAACGGCCGCCACCGCCGATACTGCCCATTTGTATGCCAAGTGGTTTAACCTCAAGTATGCTACCTGTATAATAATTGAGTCCACGAGCAAGCGTGACATCCACCTTCACATCCGCAACATTGGAAGTCAGATACTCGAGTTCTGCAATGCCTTCCAAGCCTATTGCCGTATCCTTGAACATTGTTTTTAATTGATGCAGTATTTCTTCATTCGGCACATCTTGTTGCGCGATATCGAGGTAATGATTGATGATAGTGATAGAGTCTTCGTCATTGCCGCGTTGTCGCAATTCGTCGTTCACCTTATCAATCCCAATTTTATCAAGCTTATCAATAGCAATTGTAATGGTTGTCATTTTTTCAGGTCCTCCGCATAAGGTGGCGAGTCCGGCTAGTATTTTCCGGTTGTTGATACAGACATGTACGTCGATGGTCAGTTTCTTAAAAACGTCCAAATAAATTTGAATCAATTCAATTTCATTGAATAACGATTGGCTACCCACCACGTCGGCGTCGCATTGTGTAAACTCTCGATAACGGCCACGTTGCGGTCGGTCGGCACGCCAAACAGGTTGTATCTGATATCGTTTAAATGGAAATGTCAGTTGGCCGTGGTTCATTGCCACATAGCGTGCAAAGGGAATAGTAAGATCGTATTTTAGTGCGCGCTCGGTAATGCCCGTGACATTTTTTCCTTCCAATACCTTTTTAAAATCTTCATTCGCAGCGGCGTGTTTTTCCGTTCGTTCAAGTCCGTTATTCAATATTTTGAAGATGAGCTTATCGCCTTCTTCACCATATTTACCCATCAGGGTTTCAAGATTTTCAAAGGCTGGAGTTTCAATCGGTTGAAAGCCATATAATTCAAATACGGAACGAATAGTATCCAAAATGTATTGTCGTTTTCTGACAGTCTCCGGTCCGAAATCTCTGGTGCCCTGAGGCAATGATGGCTTCATGTTGTGCGTTTGTTGAAGGCAAAAATAATCAAATGATGTTTACATAGTAGTATGTATATTTACCGCTTATAATTTTTTGTATGAAGCATCTTGTTTGCACCTCGCTTTTCGTGATTTTATCGATGTTCTCCTTTGCACAGGTGGGAACAATCAAGGGCTTTGTGTATGACAAATCAAACGGCGAAGCCTTGCCGGGCGTAACAGTGGCCATTAAATCAATAAAAAAAGGATCGCAAACCGACGTCAACGGATTTTTCAATATACCCAAACTGCCTGTCGGGAAATATGTCATCAGTGCCACAAGTCTTGGTTATGACCTGACTGAAATCAATGCAGAAGTGCTCGAAGATGAGGTGATCTCTATAAAAATTGTCTTAGGCAAAAAATCAAAAGAATTAAAAGGTGTGAGTATTTCTGCCAAACGCGAAGAGAAGATGTTTGACACCAAAGTTGGGATGACTAGAATTACGCCGAAGGAAATGAAGCTAATGCCTTCCATTGGTGGAGAACCAGATATTGCACAATTTTTACAGGTGATGCCGGGTGTCATTTCAACTGGCGATCAGGGAGGGCAGCTTTATATTCGAGGAGGTTCGCCCATTCAAAATAAAATCATGCTTGATGGTATGACGATCTACAATCCTTTTCATTCAATCGGTTTGTATTCAGTCTTCGAAACAGACGCCATTCGTAGTGCCGATGTAATGAGTGGTGGATTTGGTGTAGAATATGGCGACAGAACCTCGGCCATTGTGAGCGTAACCACTAAAGACGGAAACAAGAATAGAAACTCAGGCAAGATTGCTATCAACCCAATATTAGCAAAAATATTTTTAGAAGGCCCTTTCGTCAAATCGAAAGGCGACAGCACCACAACACTTACGTATGTTGCATCGTTGAAACACAGTTACCTTAAATCTACCTCAAGTGCTTTTTATGGCCTATTCGGCGAGCCGTATCAAAGCAAGTTGCCATACACCTTCACAGATGCGTATGGAAAAATAAATGTCAATTCAACCAATGGCAGTAAGATCAGCATCTTTGGATTTAATTTCAACGACCGCGTCAATTATCCAGGCGTGTCGGATTTAAAGTGGAATAGTTTCGGTGGTGGTACCAATTTTGTCGTAACACCAGGAAGTTCACCTTCGTTGATTTCCGGCGGATTCTATTTTTCCGATTATAAAATCAGTTTAACAGAGGCTAGCAACCGACCACGCGAAAGTGCCATCAATGGATTTGATGCAAATATCGCGGTAACCACCTACTTGCCTAATCATGGCGAGTTGAAATATGGTGTTGAATTTGTTGGATTTAAAACCGCTTATCAATACTACAATTATGTGGGCATACGACTTGAGCAAAATGATTACACAACACAGCTTGGTGGATTTCTAAAACTAAAAAAGAATTTTGGTGATAAGCTCATTGTAGAGCCTGGTGTTCGTTTACAATATTATGCGTCCTTGCCAGTTGCTAGTTTGGAGCCGCGTCTTGCTGTTAAATATAATATCAGCAAGTCGCTGCGTCTGAAAGCAGCCACGGGTATCTATTCTCAAAATATCATCTCGTCTAAATCTGACCGCGATATCGTCAACTTCTTCACTGGTTTTTTAACAGCACCTGATTTTGAAATTACAAAGCCTGACGGAAGTATTGCATCAAGTAATATACAGAAGTCATATCATCTGATTGGTGGCATTGAAGCTGATCTGAACGAATTTGAATTTTCGTTAGAGCCATGGTATAAATATTTTGGTCAAATCATCAGCATCAACCGATATAAGTTAGTGTCCACTGATCCAGACTTTATTATTGAATCAGGCAAGGCATACGGATTGGATGTGACCTGCAAATATTCCAAAGGACGAAAATATTTCTGGGCTGTTTACTCCTACGGTTATGTAGATCGTTACGATGGCAAGCAGACTTACCCAACACCGTTTGACCGACGTCATAACCTGAATCTATTGGCATCGTATGTCGCCGGCAAGAAATCGGATTGGGAATTTTCTGCTCGTTTCAATTACGGATCTGCATTTCCGTTTACACAAACCCAGGCTTTCATCGAAAAAATGGATTTTGGAACCACCGGTATCAGCACTAATTATCTGACACAAAATGGCACGATGGAAATTGTGTATGCCGATAAAATAAACGGCGGTCGCTTGTCGGCCTATCACCGATTAGATCTTTCTGTCAAGAAAAAAATCAAAACAGGCAAGACTAGCTCGCTCGAAGCATCCGGAAGTATCAGTAATGCCTACAACAGAGAAAATATTTTTTATATCGATCGTATCACCAACAAACGTGAAAATCAATTGCCGATATTTCCAAGCTTAGGGCTTTCCTGGGCTTTCTAGTTTAAATAAATCATATACACATGAATAAGAAACTTTCGTTAGTTCTTCTATTGGTATGTTTCCAATTTTTTTCAGTGGTAGGTCAACGCAGCTTGCGTTTCACCAGCACGAATCATACCTTGAAGGAAGCAGTGAACTTTGTAGAAATGCATTATTATCAGCAAGCTTATCTGTTGCTGAATACTTACCTACATGATTTCCGGCAGGAGAGTAGGGCGAAACAAGCGTTCGAATATCAAACAGCCCTTTTTTATTATTATACATGTGCGCTTAAACTAAACAAGGTTGATGCAGAGCAGGCGCTTTCGCATTTTGTGCAAGAAACACCCTTCGCAGTGCTGCAACAATCAGGCTCGTTTGAATTAGGCAAATATGCCTTTGAGCATAATCAATTTGAAGCCGCTATCCGATATTATGAAGCAGTTGGGATTAATGTATTGACCAATCAGGAACTCATTCAACGAAATTTCGAATTAGGATATTCATACCTTGTCACCCAACAACTTGATAAAGTAGAACCTTACTTTCAGTCGGCTAAAAATATTCCGGGCGACTATTTCAAACCAGGTAATTATTATCATGGCTTATTGGCGTATTATAAAAAGAACTACAAGGAAGCGAGCGAGAGTTTTAATGCCGTTAAAGA
>CAIRSV010000338.1 GCA_903881265.1 uncultured Bacteroidota bacterium | reverse complement strand
CAGCTACTGGTAAATCAATCGGAGTCAAAAGTGCTACAGCCCTTTCTAATGCGTCAACACTAAGTTCGTCATTGGGGGGATATCGTCCGACAATACGCATCACGTATGTGGCTCCGCCTGCGTGTTCAGGTATACCGTATACCGGAGGTGTTGTGTCAACTGTTAGTGGTGTTTGCCCTGATTCAACTTTTACAATGAGTATTGTAAACACGATTTTAGGTACAGGTGTAACGTATCAATGGCAACGGGCAGATAATGCGGCCTTTACTTTAAATGTTACGAATTTAGGGACTTTAACAAGTCAATCAACGTCGCAAACGGCTACTAAATATTATCGTTGTATTGCACGATGCGCGACAGGGCCTAGTTCGGATACGTCAGGCATATTTTCCATGCCAATGAACCCATATTATAAATGTTTGTGCAGCAGCAAAGCGTCTTCGCCGGCAGATGATGAAATTTTTAATTTTTCGTTTGCGTCATTAAACAATTCATCAAATTGTTCAACAACTGCTTCTGGAACCGGTTCGGTTGCGCAAATTTATTCGAATTACCAAAGTGTCACTGCGCCAACTGTTGAGAAAGGTTCTACCGTGCCTTTTTCCATACAGGTTGGAACTTGTAGTAATTCGTATCCAAATGTAAGTGCTATTTTCATTGATTATAATCAGAATGGTCTATTTACAGATGCTGGAGAGAAAGTGTATTCTTCAGCCACTGCAATCACAGGCGCGCATACGGAATCAGGTGTCGTAATCATTCCATCTACAGCAGCCACCGGTTTAGCCGCATTGCGTGTGATTACTTCAGAACAAAGTGCACCTATAACAAATCCTTGCTTATCCTATTCTTGGGGAGAAACAGAAGACTATCTTATTAATATTACGCCGACCACGTTATGTTCAGGTTCCCCATCACCAGGTATAACGATGTCAAGTTCACCTAATGTTTGTTCAGGAAGCAATACGATTCTTACTCTTCAAAATACGATTACAGGCACTGGTATACAATATCAATGGTATAACAGTAACGGACTAATTAGTGGTGCAACTTCTTATTCATACACAACACCTAATTTATTTGCTTCACAGTCTTTTTATTGTGCCGTTACTTGTGTGAATTCGGGATTAACGACAAATTCAACGCCGATAACTATTGGTCTTAATTCTTTTATTGATTGTTACTGTAGCTCATCAGCTGGGAGTGATGCAGATGACGAAATACTAGCAGTTGTGTTAAATGGATCCTCCAATGTTTCCAATTGCACGGTTGCCGCAACAGGGTCGGGCTCAATTCTGAATAGATATTCTGATTTTCATTCATTGGGGACTTTTGTTACAGCGGTAAAAGAAGATTCTGTCCAATTCAGTATCCAAGTAGATGATTGTGATCAGGCACCCTATTATGCATTTGCCACAGCAATTTGGGTAGATTTTAATCAGAACGGGTCTTTTTTGGATGCTGGCGAACAGGTTTTTATTGAAAGTGCTTGTGTTGAAGGACCTCGCTATGTTACGGGTAAGTTTGCCATACCTTGTTCGGCGTTGACAGGGCAAACAGGTATTAGGATAACAGAAGTAGAAGGACTTTCTGGGGCATTAATTACACCTTGTCTTTCATATGGATTTGGTGAAACTGAAGATTATATTATAAATATAATACCTAAAAGTAGTAAGGTTGGTTTCAGTTTTGGTAATACTGGATCTCCGTCTGACACTGCCACAAGCGGTGTTCCTTTGTCTAGTGTCGCAGTTTCGGCTATAACACAAGGTAATAATGCAAATACGTCACAAAGTTCTTTGTTAATTAGTGATGTAAATCCGTCAACCTATATTGGGGCATCTGCTCAATTGAATGCAGGAATTACCGCCCGAAATAGAAATCTACAACAAGAAGATTCAAGTGCTTATTTACAAGTATCATTCACGCCTTCTTCGGGTTATAATATTACATTAGACTCAGTCAGTCTTGGTTCGTTATCCACTTCTACTGGGCCAACGACATTAGATATCAGAACAAGTCTTGATAATTATGCCGCTTCGATTGGGAGTATTAATGTGGCTGCTAATTCGACTTGGGCAAATCTAAGTCCAGTGATCAATAGTGTCACAAGCGCCAATCCGGTTATTATTAGAATCTATGGATATGTGACAGGTGGGAGTGGCTCAATAACGACAGGTAATACTATACCGAATTGGTATACAGATGATATTAAATTCAAGGTTACAGTCAAGTGTAATACAACGTGCAATCTCTCTGCTACACTTTCAAATACGACGATTGCTTGTAATGGAGGCACGAGTAACTTGACAGTCAGTGCTGCCAATGGTACTGGTCTTATTAACTATCAATTGAATGGAGGCACTTCGCAAACGTCGAATGTTTTTTCAAATCTCACAGCAGGATCTTATACTGTAACAGCAAGCGATGCCAATGCCTGTTCTGCTTCCTCTGTGATTTTGATTTCACAGCCTGCTATTGTAAGTTCCAATGTCACTGCCACCGCTTGTAATTCATATACATGGAATGGTACAACTTATACCGCTAGCGGAACTTACACATTCACATCATTGAATGGAGTGGGTTGTGTGAATACGGCAACATTAAATTTAACGATTAACACAAGCACCACAAATGGCGGTTCGACAATTACAGCTTGTAATTCATATACTTGGAATGGTTCGACTTATACTGCGAGTGGAATTTACACATTCACATCATTGAATGGAGTGGGTTGTGTGAATACGGCAACATTAATTTTAACGATTAACGCAAGCACCACAAAT
>CAIRSV010000337.1 GCA_903881265.1 uncultured Bacteroidota bacterium | reverse complement strand
ATCGAACTTGAAAAGATCGCTGGAACCCGCATCCTTGTCTTAAATGCATTACGTCGAGAGCCACATATTTCACATTTTACCTTGGCAGAAGCGATTGCACTTTCTCAACAACTTGGCGTTGAACAAACCTATTTTACACATATCAGTCATCAATTAGGATTGTATACCGACGTAAAGAATGAACTACCTGACGGCATTAACTTAGCGTTTGACACATTTTCATTCGTGATTTAATTGTTTACTTTTACATTCAAATTTTTGCTATGGAACAACGATCAAAACCTATTATAAATGTCTCCTATTCCTATAATCCCTTAGAAGAAACATTGGAATATTCACCCAAGCAAAAATCAGTCTTTATTGGTATTCCAAAAGAAAATTCCTTTCAAGAAAACCGCATTGCGCTTACGCCAAGTGCCGTTGCCGTTATTGTCAACAACGGCCATAAGGTAGCCATTGAGCATAATGCCGGCGAGCCATCATCGTATAGCGATCGAGAATATTCAGAAGCAGGCGCCATCATTGTGCACGACAAAACACAATTGTTTGAAGCTGATATTATTCTCAAAACAGCACCGATCTCACACGAAGAATTAGACTTACTCAAAGAGAACCAACTTGTTTTTTCCCCTATTCATATTCCTTCCCTTAGTAAGGAACACTTAATGAAATGTCTTGAAAAGAAAATCATCGGCATTGCCTTAGGAAACATCAAAGATGATGCAGGTTATTTTCCTATCGTCCGCTCAATGAGTCAGATTGCTGGCGTGTACGCCATACAGATGGCGTCAAAATACTTGAGTAACGACCATCGTGGCAAAGGCATACTAATGGGCGGCATTGCGGGTGTACCGCCTGCAAACGTCGTGATTATTGGCGCTGGCATGGTAGGCGAATTTGCTGCCCGTACCGCCCTCGGTTGCGGAGCCCAAGTAAAAGTATTTGATAATTCTATTTACCGACTCATGCGATTACAGCGCACTGTAGGTCAAACAATTTTTACATCGGTGATTGATCCGGTTGAATTAAGTAAAGCCTTATCCGAAGCAGATGTGGCGATTGGCGCATTGAAACCACAGAAAGGTATTGTGCCGATGGTTGTCACTGAGCATATGGTTGAAAAGATGCAAGTTGGATCAGTGATTATCGATGTGAGTATTGATAACGGCGGTTGTTTTGAAACATCCTCTCTTACCTCGCATGAAGAGCCCACCTTTGTGAAGCACGACGTGATCCACTACTGCGTGCCCAATATGGCTTCAGGAGTTTCGCGCACAGCGTCTACGGCTATTAGTAATATCTTAATGCCACTCATTCTTTCTTGTACAGAGTCAGTTGGGGGCGCCGACCAAATTATTCAACATAAACCTGGCCTGCTCAGTGCGACCTATATGTATAAAGGACGTTTAAGCAGCCTTGTGCTTTCTAAAAAGTTTGATATAAAATATACCGATCTTAGTCTTATTTTGTCATCCAAATTATAACCAGCTGTATGCCTAATCATAGAATGAATAAGACGATTGCAGGTTTTCATATGTTGATGATACTCTCTGCCGTAGACTACCGATTAAACGGTGATGAAGAGAGCATCATCATAAAATATTTGTTACAAGAATTTCCCTTTAATGTCAATCTCGATAAACAGATGGAGATTATCAGTCGCCTCAAGCACGACGAATGGGAGGCTCATTTTGAAAAATGCATCGATGACTTTCACGATGATTCAACAGAAGAAGAACGAATGAATATACTTACTTTCGCGTTGCACCTTACCAAAGCCGATGACGTAATCACGATGGAGGAAAATCATTACCTGCAGAAAATGTTTGATGTCTGGGATTATGAACGAGAATAATTAATTTTAGCTTACCCAATCCAAACAACCTTTACACTAAATAACGTTACGTGAAAATTATATTCCTCGGCACACCCGATTTTGCAGTGGCCTCTTTACAAGCTTTGATAGAACACGGCATGCAAGTGGTAGCCGTAGTAACAGCCCCAGACAAACCCGCAGGACGTGGTATGAAGCTGCAGCAATCGGCGGTGAAAAAATATGCGGTTGAAAAAAACATTCCTGTTCTCCAACCCGAAAAACTGAAGTCACCCGAGTTTCTTGACGAACTTAGAAGTTATCAAGCCGATGTGCAAGTGGTGGTAGCCTTTCGAATGTTGCCTGAAGTAGTGTGGAATATGCCGCCGTTGGGCACTATCAATGTGCACGCTTCCTTGCTACCTAATTATCGGGGTGCGGCTCCTATCAATTGGGCTATCATCAATGGTGAAAAAGAAACAGGTGTCACGACGTTTAAACTGCAACACGAAATTGATACGGGTCATATTCTTCTTCAATCAACTGAAGGCATTACCGAGCAAGATACGGCAGGCACGCTGCACGACAAACTGATGACAGCAGGCGCTGCGTTGATAGTAGACACATTACATCAACTAGAAAAAGGCCACGTAGCAGAGAAACCTCAAGTAGTGTTAGATGAATATAAGCATGCGCCTAAGCTCTT
>CAIRSV010000336.1 GCA_903881265.1 uncultured Bacteroidota bacterium | reverse complement strand
GTCTCGCCCTATGTGTATCAATTGAATGGAAGTTCGACAGGAACAAACAGCAATTTCCTAAACTTACAAGCCGGGATTTATTCAATCTATGTGGCTGATATATTGGGTTGTATGAAAGATACCGTGATTACGATCACTGAGCCGACTAATGCGTTGAGCTTTAATTCAATAACACTAACCAATATTACTTGTTTTGGCGAGCAGACTGGTCAAATCAATGCATCCGCAATAGGAGGCACGTCGCCGTATCAATTTGCGAAGAATGGCGGTGCTTTTCAGGCAAGTGGATTATTTGCATCATTATCAGCCGGTACATTTACAATGAGTGTTACGGATTTTTATGGATGTCAGAAAGATAGTGTTGTTCAATTAGTACAACCTTCGTCTCCGTTAGTATTAAATCTGAATAGGAAGAAAGAGATAACCTGTATTGGTTTGACGGATGGGATATTGCAAATGGGTGCAACAGGAGGAGTGAAGCCTTATGCGTATTCAATCAATGGTGGGCCTGTCGGTATTGATTCAAACTTTCTGCAATTGAGTGCTGGGAATTATCTGATTGAAGTAACGGACAGCAATGGATGCAAGTCATCTGCTAGTTTTGTTATAGCCGTTCCAACTAAAAGGCCTTATGTTCATATAGACAGGTTGGTTTTAAATATATGTAATGGTGACAATATGGGGATGATAGACTGGTCTGGAATCAATGGATTTGCGCCCTATAACTATATCGTGAATGGAAATTTCATCGATACAGTTAGTATATTAAATAATCTAGTTTCTGGAAATTATATCATTCAGTTGACAGATTCAGTTGGATGTACATGTGATACAACGATTACTATCGTCAACTCGACAACACTTACTGCATCCATTGCGACAGTTGGAGCTTCTTGCTCAGGTGATGGCAAGGATGGTAAGGCTACGGCATCTGTTAGCGGAGGCTTGCAACCTTATCAATATAAGTGGCTTGGATATTCCGACACTTCATCCATGTTGGTCAATGCATCGTATGGAAATCAGGTATTGATTGTGCAGGATAGTGAAGGGTGCACCGATACGGTTCATTATGAGATTGAGTATGTTCCTTGTTGCGATATCTATATGCCAAATGCCTTTTCGCCCAATAATGATGGTCACAATGATTTGTTTCGAATCATTGATTTTGGTGTGATTACACTTAAAAGTTTTGAAATCTTCGATAGGTGGGGGCATAAGGTGTTTAGTACTAATTCGATCGATGGAGCTTGGGACGGTAAGTTTCAAGATTCGGACTATGAAATCGGGACCTATTATTACCTCATCAGATATGCTTGTGTATTAAGCACTGAATTAATTATTAAAAAAGGAGATTTCACGCTTTTGCGATAGGATAGTTTCTATGTTCAGATTAATCGGGTTTACTTCTTAAAACCTACGCGTTGATAGTGGGGTTGACGACTATTGCGGTTGTTATAGTATATACTCATTGTTATTTCACGTTGAAATACATGCCATCATTTCGTTCATCGGAAGCAAATTACCTAGCTAGCCGGCTACAATATGCAATGTATCAATGCTGCTTTGTTGATCGGAATGCACACGTGTCATACGTCTACAGGTTCTGTTACGTTCGTTACACTAATATGAATGAGTTTTTGGGTGAATTGTAGTTGTTCCAACTGCAGATTTCGTGTAGGGATATTAAAATCATCATTGCGTAATGATTAGCCCGCCAAGTAAATTATGTGTCATAAAGCATCTACTGTTTTTGAAGGTATCAGTATTAATATGTCAATTCCTAGGAATCCCCTTGAAAAAAGGTTTTTTGAATATGAAGCACCTTCCTGCTGCAAAGGGGTGTGAGCTAGTAGATTTGAGATAGGAGGCTTTTTCCATAGAATTCCCCTGAATCGTAATCGAGCAAGTAAATGCTTGATTTTAGGCAGTTTATGCGCCAAAAACCACACATAATTCGTGTATACTTGAACCGCAATAACAAATTTTTTATATAAAAGTTAGCATTTCAAAATATTAAGAGGTAACTTTATCCCCCCTTTATCCACTATTGGATAAATATTGTCCACTTTTTATCCACGAATTATCCCCTTTTAGATGAAAAAAGTTTTGGTCATAATATTGTTTCTCGGCTCTGTCTTCTCGGCAAGGGCACAGAGTCCCGCACAAAATTGCATGGGTGCAATTCCTATTTGTCAAACTGTGTATACACAAATGAATACCTACGCTGGAGCAGGCTCCATCACTGAGTTAAATGGCTCTAATCAGGGTTGTCTGACAACAGGTGAAAGTAATTCGGCATGGTATATACTGAATACGTCAACGTCGGGTTCATTCGTGTTCACGATAACACCCTTTGGTTCGAATGATTATGATTTTGCCGTTTGGGATCTGACTGATAAATCATGTGATGCCATCGCCGCTGGCTTGTCCCCAATTCGATGCAATTACGCTTCCTTGGCAAATTCCGTTGGTGGTGGATTAACTGGATTGTCAGTCTCTGCATCTAATCCTTCTGTAGGTGCAGGTGGCGGGTCGTTTAGTAGTGCCATTAATGCGATAGCTGGGCAAACCTATGTAATTGTCATTAATAGCTCTTCCTCGATGAACGCTGGCTATACAATAGACCTTGGTGGCTCAACGTGTCAGATAATAGACAATATTCCACCCTATATAAAAGGAGATTCTGTTGCGGCCTCTTGCAGTGGTCCCACGTCAGTCAGGATTTTGCTATCCGAAAACGTGTTGTGCAATTCGTATGATCCTAACGGGAGTGATTTTCATTTGAATTCGTCTTCGTCCACCATAACTGCGGTGAACTGTGTTTCGTGTAATACAGGAGCTTCGTACTCAAATTTATTTGACATCAGTTTTTCTGCCCCTTTGAATCCCGGAAGCTATGCTATATCGGTTGTCAATGGAGTGGATGGAAACACATTGATTGATAATTGCGGAAATGCGATGATAGCAGGTTCTTCGATTAATTTTACGGTGTATCCTTCGCTGCAACTATCAGCAACAACGCAGTTTGGATGCGCAGGTTCACCAAGTGGTGTGATCACTCTTGCAGGCAGTGGCGGTGTACCACCTTATTTATTTAAATTAAATTCAGCGGCCTATACATCAAGTAATATGTTTAGCGGGTTGCTTGCCGGAACCTATACCATTACTATCAAGGATAGCGTCGGTTGTACGCGCGATACATCAATCACGCTAGTACAAGGTGCGATGATTTCCATCAATTCCGCTTCTGTAAGCAATCTGACTTGCTATGGAATTAATACTGGTTCAGTGACTGTAAATGCTATAGGAGGGGTTCCGCCTTTGTCTTATTCTGTAGGTACCTTGCCGTATGCTGCAAGTAATGTCATTTCAAATTTGGCACCGGGCAATCACATGGTACATGTAAAGGATAGCTATGGCTGTGTCAAGGATACGGTGATTTTTATTTCATCGCCGGGGCAAATTACAGTGAACTCAGTAAGTACGGTGAATGCAACATGTTCAAGTAATAATGGTATGATTTCCCTGACGGCTTATGGTGGGATTTCTTCGCTTGGATTTGCATTAAATTCAGGTCCTTATTTGGCTACAGGAAATTTTACGAACCTAGCTTCAGGTTCATATATTATACATATCAAGGACTTGAATAACTGTATCAAGGATACATCCATTGTTGTCGGACAGGTAAGTCAAGTTGCCTTTTCGTCAATGAACCTGAATCAGGCAGGTTGCACAGGAAATGCTGGCGTGATTGCAGTTTCTGGAGCCGGTGGAACCTTGCCATATACCTATTCGCTTAACGGCGGGGCGTTCACAACATCGAGCTCATTTGTATCGCTAAGTGCTGGTAGCTACACGGTAGTGATTAAGGATGCAACTAATTGCACGGTTTCGACTACTGCTGTCCTTACGTCACCTTCTACCATCTATTTCTCTAATTTGAGTGTGGTTGAACCAACATGCACTGCACAAGGAAGTATAACGGTTGGTGCAACAGGTGGATTGCCGCCATATTTATTTGCCATTGGTTCAGGTGCCTTTGTGTCATCCAATACATTTACACCCTTAGTTGCTGGAACTTATCTTCTGCATGTGAAAGATGCCAATGGGTGCATTCATGATTCTGTGATTGTGTTGCAAAGCAGTCAAGGACCAAGCATTAATTCGTTAAATACGGTAAGTCCGACCTGCAGTTTCCCAACTATAGGATCCATTCATGTCAATGCATCCGGCGGGTTGCCACCATTGGCATATTCTGTAAACGGCAGTCCGTTTGGCATGACATCTTTATTTACAGGGTTGGCAGGTGGAATCTATACGATAACCACAGCAGATGCCAATGGTTGCACGCAATCAAGTCTTACAACATTGACTTCTGTTAATACCCTCATGTTTATATCATTTACAGCTACAAATGTTGGTTGCAATGGAACGCCGTTAGCTAGTATTACTGCAAGTGCGGGCAATGGAAATGCGCCTTATCAATATAGTTTGAATGGGTCTGCATTTGCGCCATCAGGTAATTATTCCTCGCTGAATGCAGGTAATTATACCATTGTAGCGAAGGATGCTAGCGCCTGCACTAAATCGACTGTTGTTATAATAAGTAGTTCGGCTACACTTTCAATCACCAATGCATCATCACAGCCCTCTGGCTGTTTTACACCTGCTACTGGAAGTATATCAATATCGGGCATTGCAAGTGCACCACCAGTTTCATATTCATTAAATGGTGGGCCACAAAATGCGACGGGCTTGTTTTCAAATTTGGCGCCAGGTGCATATACCGTTCATATACGCGACGCCAATAATTGTGATCATGATTCTGTGATGAATGTTGCTGGCCCGCCATCGATGTTTTTTACAAATTCGGTCGTGGGTTTTGTTCCATGTTATGGTGGGGTTGGAAGCATATCACTCTCAGGAGGTGGTGGTGTGCCTTCGTATAGTTATTCGTTGAATGCAGGCCCTTTTACTAGTATTTCAAACTGGCCTTCATTAGTAGCTGGCACATATACCATTACCTTAAAGGATGCGAATAACTGCTTGCATGATACCATCATTGATCTTTTTCAGCCGACTAAGGTGGCCTTTTCGAATATCCTTTCAATGAATGCATCGTGCGCTGGACTTGCGATAGGAAGTATTAGTATCAATGTGACAAATGGAACGCCGCCTTATACGTATGCGTTAAATAGCGGTTCGTATGGCGCTGCGTCTACTTTTGCTGGATTAAATGCAGGTGTCTATGTGATTCATGTGAAAGATGTAAACGGCTGCCCTAAGGATACGGTAGTCAATATAAACAATAGTGGGAATTTTACGATTAACTCAATCACAAAAACAACCCCGAGTTGTCATGGTTTGAATAATGGAGGTATCGCTTTTGGTGTTACCGGAGGGAATTCGCCATATCAATATGCCTTGAATGGAAGCGTTTTTGGCAGCCTGTCTACCTTCAATGGACTTTCATCTGGGGCTTACACATTGCATGCCAAGGACAATGCAGGGTGTACAAAGGATAGTGTATTATTTCTGACACAACCTTCTGTATTAGGTTTTAGTTCAATTCAAATTACGCCAGTTAATTGCCATGGCGGAACCAATGCGACTGTCATTGCGTTAGGAAGTGGTGGTTCACCTTATTATCAAGGCAGGGTAGATGGAGGTGCATATAATATGAGTGGTGTTTTTACTAATTTAACTGCAGGGTCACATACGGTAGGTATGTTGGATTCAAAAGGTTGTACACGTGATTCAATCATTACAATAGGTCAACCAGCCCCATTATTTTTTAATAACGTAACTGTTATTAATCCAGGTTGTCAAGGTGCAATTGGAGTGATCCATGTGAATGGTTCAGGCGGTGTAATGCCGTATGTATATGCCATTGGATCAGGGCCATATTCAAGCAGTGGCAGCTTTGCAAATTTGCCTGTGGGCAATTATCTCGTTCATATCAAAGACCACAATGGTTGTATTCATGACACAGTCATTGCACTGATATATGAACCCTTGATTTCAATCAATTCAATCAATTACACGCCAATTGTTTGCGGCAATGGAACCAATGGATCAATTAATGTACTTGTCAATTCGTTCCATCCTCCGGTGAATTATAGTTATAATGGGGGGGTAGTTCAGACGGCAGGCGTTTTTACAGGGCTCGCACCTGGTAATTATATTGTACATGCGCAAGATCAGGCAGGATGTTATCTTGATAGTCTAGTTACGATACAGACCGCTCCACCAATTATAATAAGCAATGTAATGATTGACACGGTATTATGTCATTCATCTTCTGATGGTGTTATCGTGATGAGTGCAATAGGCGGTTTAGGGCCATTGCAATACGCCTTGAACACAGGTAATTATGTATCTACTAATAATTTTCAAAACCTGAATAGTGGCATATATACGATGCATGTGAGAGACAGTATTTCCTGTCAGGTCGATTCGAATATCAATCTCGCTGCTCCACCTATTGTCTCTTTTTCTTCTATCACGATGACGCATCCGCATTGCAGTATTTCAACGGATGGGCAAATTAGTATTAATGCGTCTGGTGGGCAAGGGCCTTATTTGTATGCTATTAATTCGTCTCTCTATACAACGAATAATCAATTTCAAAATTTATTTCAAGGAACGTATACCGTTCACATAAAGGATTATCATAATTGTATTCAGGATACTGTCATTTATTTGGACGCCAATAATTATATGGATTTTACCAATGTGCTTGTTCATAACGTGCGCTGTAAATACGGTAATGACGGTGCTATTTCGTTGGATGCCATTGGAGGGTTCGGACCTTATCATTATACGCTTAATGGTGTTGCTACAGGAACATTTAGTGAATTTCCAAATTTAGGTAACGGGCAGTATACTATCAATGTGACCGATGTGTTGGGTTGTCAAGAAGATACTGTCATCCATGTTAATGAACCATTGTTACCATTAAAAGCTCAAATAATAAATGTTAATCCAAACGTATGCAGAGGCGATAGCATCGGTGTCATTTCAGCTAGTGGTTTGGGGGGCACTTCGCCTTATACCTATTCCCTTGATAGCTATGCTCTTCAAACATCGCCTATTTTCAACGGGCTATTGGCTGGAAACTATCAGGTTACTATCAAGGATGTTAATGGATGTATTGCTGATACAATTGCCGTTGTGACAGAGCCTGACACATCGGCCCAACTATTTTTGTTGGATTTAAAGAATGTCAGTTGTTTTGATGTCAATGATGGTGCTATTAAAGTAACATCAAAATATTGTTATCAGCCTGTACATTATTTCCTAAATGGTCTGGCATCAAGCACGGATACCTTTTATCATAATTTATCTCCAGGGAATTATATTATTGAAGTTAAAGACGGACTTGGATGCAAATCTTCTGGCAAGTTTACGGTAGAGCCTTCTGATCGTCGACCGTACATTCTAGTCGATAGTGTACAAGGAATCATGTGCGCCGGCGATTTGAAAGCATCCATTGATTGGCACACAGTGAATACGTTTGCTCCATATTATTATACATTCGACTCGCTCTATATAGATACGGCAAGTTATGTTGGCTCGATCACAAATGGAAATTACACGATACATGTGGTTGATTCGATCGGATGTCACACTGATACAATCGTTTCAATTGTTGAATCAGATCAAATCGATCTTCTAATTAAAGCCACGCCAGCTTTATGCAATGGCCAAGGTGATGATGGCAAGGCAACGGCGATTGTAGTAGGTGGGCAAAGCCCGTTTGCGTATAGTTGGAGCGGTAGCATTGGTAATAGTTTAGATCATGCTGAATCATTGTGGTATGGCGATCAAATTGCGTATGTAACTGACCAATATGGTTGCACTGATTCAGCGCATTTTGAAGTAGATTATGATCCTTGTTGCCAAGTGACATTACCTAACGCATTTTCTCCAAATGGCGATGGGAATAATGATTTGTTTCGATTGATACAATATGGCTATGTAACGCTGGCAACATTCGAAATTTATAATCGATGGGGTAGTCAGGTGTTTAATTCAACTGCAGATGGCACTGGCTGGGATGGAAAATATCTAGGTCAAGATTGTGAACTTGGAACCTATTACTACCTTGTTCGATATCATTGTCATTTGAAAAATGAAACTATTCTGATTAAAGGAGATGTGACGCTGATTCGGTAGAAATTCCTTGGCATACAATGAGCGATAGAACCCACGCATTGAAATGACGCAAAGGATAAATAGTTGTGATGTCTAGACTGCTTAAAATTTAATTATGGTCGCTGGAAATAAATAAAGCTTTCAACATTGGCTTCAAGTGCCGGTGAATCTAGTAAGTCTACATTGCCATCACCATTCAAATCTGACGCCTGATATCCGTAGAGAAACCCATAAATATCAGCTTCTACTGTCACCAAATCAATCAAGTCGATATTGTCATCCTTGTAAATATCGCCTGAATACAAGGCCCATACGCCTGGCGATACTTGATACATATTATTGCCGTATGCTTTTCCGGAACTGTTTGTAAAATCATAGCTTACCGTTGATGTGCCAAAACTTACAGGCGCTGCACTCCATACTTCTACCGCGTTGCGATGCTTTACGTCAATATAATATTGTCCAGTAGAAACTTGGAAATAGCATGTCGCCCATCCATTCGTTTGTAAGATAGCGTGCGAGGTAGCCACAACTGGATAAGGAGAAACGCTGCTATGTAAATCCACTGTGATTGTATCGCAAGATGTTGAGGGCGCTACTATACCCTGATTTAAAAGGACCGGATTCATCGAGTTGTTTCCAGCCCAATAGCCAGTAATAAAACAACGAAGCTGCAAGGTAGATTGCGTTGTGATGATAGTTAGTATCAGCTGCCTTAAGCTGTCACATCCAACACTGTTTGTCAAGGTCGCTGTGTAGGTTCCAGAGGCTGTATAGGTAACACCATTTACGGGCCAAGTATACGAACCGGTTGCACTGGCTGTTTGTGTACTTGATGTCGCACTATGAATTGTAAGATTTAGTATTTGTGTATTATAACAGATGCAGTTCGTTAATGTATTTTGTGTGTATTGACCCGATGCAGTGTAGGTCAATCCAGTGGCTGCCCATGTGTATGCGCCACAGGCGGTGGCTTGCGTTGACGTGACGGTTGGCGGTGGGCACAACGCTAAGGTTGCTAAGGTTAGCGGTGTAGGGAGGTTTTCGCCGATGAGTCCAAGTACTAAATTTGTTGAAGGGGCATTCGATGAGCCAATTATTGAGGACGCAATTGTTGTGTTAGGTGCAACATAGCAAACGGCTACACATTGCGTATAGCCTGTTCCAGAGAGCATATGAAGAGTTAAATTAGGTTGAGTGCAATTTGCAAAGGCTACTGTATTCGAAACTCTCATTCTAGCAAGTTTCATTGGAGTGCCTATCGGTAAATTGACAGCCGCGGTGCTGAACATAGAAGATGCTGTCGTAAATTTAAACTGATTGTGTTGTGCCGAATGAATCGAGGCGATGTTTGAAATACCTGCAAAGGCTGCATTTCTCGATCCTGCAATATAGGTGTATGATAAGGTGCCGCCGTTTGCTAGTCCCGGTGCATAGTCAACGCCAAATGAATAATTCACTAATCCAAGTGAAGTAGTGCCTGAATTCTTGATGAACACATCGAATTCGAATTCGTGGTCAGATATCTGAATTGGATTGGCGAGTGTCATTCGAACCTGCGTTTGCGCCTTTGTAAATAGTGCACTATTCATAAGAAGCATGAATAGAAACAATTTTCTCATCGTAGTAAGCGTCGTAAGATTTGAAAATCGTGCACTCGCTGCGATTTTTTTTTCAGTATGAGGCTTCAATAGATTTGGTACAAATCGATTGTTATGCAGCTTGTGTTTCATGAGAAAAAGGAAATGGTTTCATTAAAGTGTTTTACAACTGAACAAATATAATGAAATTTTGTTGACAGCGAAGGGAGAGATTCCGTTTACAGTCACCGTTGGGTAATATAAAAGACAGCGTTTGTATCGCCCTGAATAGGTTTGTTCGACTATCGGAATCGACTCGTTTTGATGAGCTTCTTCATTTGTTTGTCTTTAACAGGATTCCATTCCACATAATTCGTAAGTTTGCGTCATGAAATTTATTAGCCGAATTCATTTTATTTTAATCATACTTTTAGCAGTTGCGGCCTGCACTAATTCTTCGTCGAAAAAGGAAAATACACCGACAAGTTCGCCGAAGTCTCAGCTGAGCATGTTGTCTGCTGAAATTGCAAAAAATCCAACAAGCGCTGCACTTTTATATAACAGAAGTAAACTTTATCATTCTCTGAAGCAAGATTCATTGGCATTGAATGATTTGTTTAAAGCGATTCGCATCGATTCGCTTCAATCAGATTATTTTAGTTCAGTTGCCGATATTTTATTTGAACATAAAGATATCAGTGGCAGCGTGCAATGGATTCAGAAAGCGATCAAACTAAATCCGGATAACGAAATCGCTCATCTGAAAATCGCCAAGATATTTTTATTCACCGGCGAGTACCCTAAGGCATTCACTGAAATAAATACGGTACTCCGCTCTGATGTCTATAATGCAGAAGCCTATTTTCTTAAAGGGATGTGTTATAAAAATATGAAAGATACCATGAAGGCGATTTCGAGTTTTCAAACAGCAGTGCAAACCGATCCGAAATATGTGGATGCACATATACAGCTCGCCTTGATCTATAAAGCCAAGAATAATCCATTGGCATTACGCTATTTTGAAAATGCATACAATGCCGATTCATCGAGTATGGAACCATTATATGGGCAAGGTATGTTTTGGCAGGATCAGCATAAATTTGCGGAGGCAAAAAAAGTATTCCGTCGATGCATTCTTATTAATAGTCAATATGAAAAAGCCTATTACAACACCGGTTGGATGTTGTTGCAGGAAGATTCTATTGATAAGGCGCTCCGTCAATTCGATATGGCAATCGGTGTCAAACAAGATTACGTGGAAGCCTATTTTAATCGCGGTCTATGTCATGAAATTCTTGAAAAATATGAGTTGGCAATAGCAGATTATACGCAGGCGTTGACATTCAATCCTGATTATCAAGCGGCTAAAACAGCATTACTTCGCGCAAAAAATCATCTTAAAAAATAACGCAACATGGCATTAATAGCACCTTCAGTTCTTTCGGCAGATTTTTTAAATCTGTCACGTGATATTCAAATGATCAACGAATCTGAAGCCGATTGGTTTCATCTTGATGTAATGGATGGCAGATTTGTACCTAATATTAGTTTTGGACTTCCCGTAATTGCCGCTATTAAACGAGAAGCCAAGAAGACACTTGACGTGCATTTGATGATTGAAGAGCCCGGTAAATTCGCAGAAGAATTTAAAAAAGCGGGTGCCGATATCTTAAGCGTGCATATTGAAGCGTGCCCGCATTTGCATCGCAATCTTCAACAGATCAAAAGTCTTGGAATGAAAACAGGCGTGGCGATTAACCCGCATACACCCGTGCAGCATATGTTTGACGTATTGCACGAGACGGATGTAGTTTGCATGATGAGCGTGAATCCTGGCTTTGGTGGTCAGAAATTCATTCAGTATACCATCGAGAAAATTAAGATGCTGAAGGCTGAAATTATTCGTCGCGGTCTTTCAACCTTGATAGAAATAGACGGTGGTGTAACGCTTGATAATGCTCGCGAGATTGTGGAAGCAGGAGCCGACGTATTGGTAGCGGGTAACACGGTATTTTCAACTGAGAATCCTGCACATACCATCGCTGCATTAAAAAAAATGACATCCTAATCTGACCGATCTAAGGATGCAAAAAATAAAAGCGTTTAGTATGTTGGTCAGGCTCCCTAATCTGATCTTTATCTTCTTAACCCAGTTGTTGATTTGGTATGCGTTAATACGGCCTTTGGCGATCGAACAGCAATTGCTACATCCTCTATTACATGGCAGGGTGCTTTTATTACTGATACTTTCAACCGTATTGATTGCTGCTGCAGGGTATATGATTAATGATTATTTTGATATCGGTATTGATGCTATTAATAAACCCGAACGAGTAACCATCGAAAAAATATTTAAACGGCGGACCATCATTGTTTGGCATATTGTATTAAATGGAATAGCGCTTTTGATGGTAACGTATATCGCGTTGCATTATCTACAACTACGATATATTGCGTTGCAATTGATTAGTATTTTTCTTCTTGTTGTGTATTCAACCACGTTTAAGCGAAAATTGATAGTAGGGAATTTTGTCATTTCAATCCTGACGGCTTTAAGTCTTATTACTATGGCTGTCTACGAGCCTGCGTTCCCAATTTTTAATCTTGGATTCTATCCAGTCGTGCTATTTTGGCTTTATGTCTTTTTCGCGTTCCTTATTACATTCAGTCGGGAAGTTATCAAGGATATTGAAGATATCAAAGGCGACGATGCGCAGCATTGCAACACTATTCCGTTGGTTTGGGGTATAGGAGCGGCAAAACATGTTGTGTATATACTGATTGCATTGCTAGTAATGATGCTAGTAGTCGTCTGCTTTTATCAGTCGCGCGGGAGTATACTGTTGATAGGATTCATAGGTTCTATTCTGTTCTCGCTGCTTGTCGTCGTATATAAAATTCATCAAGCGACAAATACGATTCATTTTCATACAATAAGCACATATCTCAAATGGATAACACTCGCAGGCATACTCTCGCTGCTTTGTCATTCCACACTTAACAACATACTCTAATCTTATGCAAGAGCCATTGATTTTAGCGTCTAAATCACCAAGAAGAAAGCAATTGCTCGAGTTGGCGGAAATTGATTTTGACATTCATACCAAAGACACCGACGAAAGCTATCCCAGTGATATGGCTGTAGAGGAAGTGCCGATGTATATTGCGATGCAAAAAGCCAAGGATATACAATGCGATTTTCCATTACGAAAAATTTTGGCTGCAGATACCATTGTTGTTCTGAACAATACGATCATTGGCAAGCCTCAGGATAAGGAGGATGCGATGGCGATTCTTGCGTCACTTTCTGGCCAAACGCATACAGTTATCACAGGCGTTGTGATCTTGGAAGGCGAGCAGGTTATTCGTTTTGCTGAACGCACCGATGTTACCTTTCATGCGATCATGCCAAGTGACATTGAATATTATGTAGATCTGTATAAGCCGTATGATAAAGCGGGTGCTTATGCCATTCAGGAATGGATTGGAGCCGTGGCGATTGATAAGATTAATGGGTGCTTTTATAACGTCATGGGATTGCCGGTAAGCAGGGTAATAAAGTATCTTTAATGTGCTTTATTGTTGCAGTCTTCCCTCGTCTTCAAAACGATCTCAATTTTGTAATAAAAAACAATTTTATTTAAAGGCTTTCAAGTTTCCGAATAGTACATTTGCAATCCCAACTAATTGCACATATGGCTATTACAAATTTTGATACGAATTCAATCGGTCTCGCAGATAACAATATTTTTGGTCTACCTACAAATGAAGATAATGCAAAGTTGGTGCTCTTGCCAATACCTTGGGAGGTTACAGTATCCTACCGCAATGGCACGGCTCGTGGTCCTGAAAAAATAAAAGAATCTTCGTATCAGATTGATCTGTGTGATATTGATGCCATGAATTATTGGAGTCAGGGATATTATATGCCTGAATTGAATAAAGAGATTATCAAGAAAAATGATTTTCTGAGGCATTGTGCTGAGCTCATTATTTCCAACTTGAGCGAAGGTGGTGCTACGAGCGATAATCCGCAACTGAGTAAGAAACTCGAACAGATCAATGCCGGATGCAAGGAACTCAACGAATGGGTATTTAATAGCGCTACGGAATTATATGCGAAAGGTAAGTTAGTGGCATTGGTCGGTGGCGATCATAGTACGCCATTGGGATTGATTAAGGCTGTAGGCAAACAATTTGGTGAGTTCGGTATTTTGCAGATTGATGCGCATGCCGATTTGCGGATTGCGTATGAAGGATTTGATTATTCGCACGCATCTATTATGTATAATGTATTACAAGAAGTACCTGAAATGACCAAGCTTGTGCAAGTTGGCATCCGTGATTTTTGTGATCAGGAATACGAATTGATCCAATCAGATAAACGCATCACCACATTTTTTGATAAAGATATCAAAGAACGACAGTTTGAAGGCGAAACGTGGAAGTCAATTTGCGACGATATTATTGCTCAACTTCCGCAGCAGGTATACATCAGCTTCGATATTGACGGTCTTGATCCAAAGCTTTGCAGTAATACAGGAACCCCTGTGCAAGGAGGTTTTGAAGCCGAGCAAATACATTATCTGTTTAAGAAGTTAGTCGACAGCGGTCGTCGTATTGTGGCGTTTGATCTGAATGAAGTGAGTTGCGGTGAAGAGTCGCAAGATTCGATCGATGCGAATGTAGGTGCGCGTATCCTATATCGTATGTGCAATATGTTTATGAAATCGGAAGTGAATGCATAAGCAGTTTCATATCAAATTACAACATGATACACTGCCGAGGTATCTGACGCAAAGTCGCGCGATGCACATCATGGCCTGTATTCTGTTGATTATTTATGCCTTGCCTTACCTCGCCGATTTTTCTGATAACTGGATGATGTTGTTAGGTATATCGCTTCCGGCTATCACAATACTCGCTGTTACATTATTCAAGAGTAAGCTTGTGCGTGATATTAATAATAACCGAGTATTCAGGATCTTAGAAGGAGGTTTTCTTTTGATGGGTAGCATGCATTATTTGCAGGCCGATAAAGTACTTCCAGCGATTGTTTTTGGTATGGCTGCTTTGTTTATTCTATTTCTGTTATGGATGGAAGGACGCATTCTGCAAGATCAATACATCGTATTCGAAGATTCGCATATTGAAGTTGAACTTCCATTGGCTACTCGCACATATGCTTGGAGCGAGTTGCAGGCTGTGATGATTCGTGATGAATTTCTTACCTTAAGCTATAAAGACGCTACCATTCAACAACTAAAAATTCAACCTGAATTTATCGAAAATGAGGAAGGCGATTTTTTATTTTTTTGTCAGGATCGCATCAAAGGCTAGTCTGCTAGGCATTTGAACAGTTTCATGAGTCATTCAGCATCATACTTCTTCGTATAGATAGTACAGTTGATTGCGGTTCGCCGATGGAAATTCAAGAGCCGCTCGCCACTCTTTTTGGCTCATTGAAGGGTCTTAACAATAAGTTTTTTTGTATCCTCAGGAAAAAGGACTTACATTTGCGACAGATTGAAACGAAGGGAAGGGAACTGAGAAGTTCTCTTTTTTATTTCTCCGAATATGACAAACCACGAACAAATAGAGAGTTTTCTGCATCAATGCCTCGAAGGTACTGATTGCTTTTTGGTCTCATTCAAGGTAAAGCCAACCAATAATTACAAGATTTTTCTTGATAGCGATAGTGGTCTAACCCTTGAAAAATGCCTGAAGGTGAATCGGCAGTTGCGTCGTTCGATTGAAGAGGTGGGTATTTACCCTGAAGGTGACTTCTCGTTGGAAGTTTCTAGTCCGGGTGTCGATGCGCCGTTAAAGCTGCATAGGCAATACCTTAAAAATATCGGTCGAAGTCTTGAAATTGAATTGATTGACGAAGAAGCGAAAGGGATTACCGGCAAATTGGTTGTTGTAGAAGATGATAAAATTATTCTTGAGAATATCGTTAAACAAAAAAAATCTGTGAAAACAGAACCTGAAATAATCAAAACTGAAGTACAACTAAGCGATATCAAATCCGCAACAGTGGTCATCGAATTTTAAAAAACAAACAGAAATCATAATAGTATGGCAAACATTCAACTAACAAGTAAAAATTAAAAGCAATGTCAAGTATAAATCTAATCGACTCGTTCTCAGAGTTCAAAGACGCCGAAAACATTGATCGTCCCACCCTTATCAAGGTGATTGAAGACGTATTCAAGACCCTACTTCGTAAAAAATACTACTCGGATG
>CAIRSV010000335.1 GCA_903881265.1 uncultured Bacteroidota bacterium | reverse complement strand
CCTTTAACTTCCCAGGATTTGTACCAGCGTATATCCGTCCTTTATTTTGTGAAGGAAAAGGGCCTTTCCGTTGGGTGGCATTAAGCGGTGACCCTGAAGACATTTATAAAACGGATGAAGCGCTCAAGAAATTATTTCCTGAAAACAAAGGCTTACTTCGATGGCTCGAAATGGCGAAAGAACGAATCGCCTTTCAGGGATTACCTGCACGCATCTGTTGGTTGGGCATGGGCGAACGCGAAAAGGCAGGACTCCTCTTCAACGAAATGGTGCGTAATGGCGAATTGAAAGCTCCGATTGTAATTGGTCGCGACCATCTAGATTGTGGCAGTGTCGCTTCACCAAACAGAGAAACAGAAGCCATGAAAGATGGCAGTGATGCTGTGGCCGACTGGCCAATATTGAATGCACTTATCAATACTGCCGGCGGTGCTAGCTGGGTATCCTTCCATCACGGTGGTGGTGTGGGTATGGGCTATAGCTTGCATGCAGGTATGGTTATCGTAGCGGATGGCACAGATGATGCCGATGCAAGACTGCGACGCGTGTTGTTCAACGATCCGGCGATGGGCGTATTACGACATACCGATGCGGGCTATGACGAAGCCATTGAATGCGGAAAGAAATTTGGGTTGGATATAGAGTGATTGACAAGATCAAATCACGTTTTGAACGTCATCCTCAGAGACATAAAAAAGAAATTTAAACATTTATACAAATGCAAAAGAAACTCATCGAATGTGTCCCTAATTTCAGCGAAGGCTGTAACCTGGATATCATCAAACGAATTACCGACGAGATCGAAAAGATTGAAGGTGTGAAACTGTTGGATGCAGATCCGGGCAAGGCCACCAACCGAACGGTAGTGACCATTGTCGGTGAACCTGACGCTGTGATTGAAGCTGCTTTTCAGGCTATCAAGAAAGCAAGTGAATTGATAGACATGAGCAAACATAAAGGTGAGCATCCGCGTATGGGTGCCACGGATGTGTGCCCCCTTATTCCGATCAGCGGTATCACGATGGAAGAGACGGTTGCGTATGCAAAAAAATTAGGAAAGCGTGTCGGTGACGAATTGAATATCCCTGTTTACCTCTACGAAAGTGCCGCACAAAAAGAAGACCGTAAAAATCTGGCTACGATTCGCGCCGGTGAATATGAAGGCTTTGCCGATAAGATCAAGGACCCTAATTGGGCGCCCGATTATGGGCAGGCTGTTTTCAATGAACGTAGTGGTGCTACCGTGATAGGCGCTAGAGATTTTCTGGTAGCCTATAATGTAAATCTGAACACCACGTCGACACGACGAGCCAATTCCGTGGCTTTTGACCTTCGTGAAAACGGTCGTGTGAAAGAACTGAATGGCAAAAAAGTGCTGGATGAAAACGGCGTTGAAATACGTGAACCAGGTTTGTTGAAAAGTGTCAAAGCGATTGGCTGGTATATCGAAGAATATGGTATCGCACAGATATCGATGAACCTGACCAATATCAATATCACACCCTTGCATATCGCATTCGACACGGCAGTTGAGCGGGCACATGCTCGTGGTATGCGAGTCACCGGCAGCGAACTAGTTGGATTGACGCCGTTGAAATGTTTTTTGGATGCCGGTAAATATTTCCTGCAAAAACAAAAACGAAGTGTGGGTGTGAGCGAACAGGAACTGATTAAGATTGCGGTGAAGAGTATGGGTCTTGACGAACTGGCTCCATTCGATCCGAAAAAGAAGATCATCGAATATGTATTGCAGGAAGAGCAGAGTAATAGTCTCATCAAGATGCAACTGGATGCATTTGCCAATGAAACGGCCAGTGAAAGTGCCGCACCCGGCGGCGGAAGTATCAGTGCATATGTGGCGAGTTTGGGTGCCAGTCTCGGCACTATGGTGGCGAATCTGAGCAGTCACAAAAAAGGCTGGGATGATCAATGGGAAACCTTTAGTGTTTGGGCCGAACAAGGGCAGCATCTGAAAGATGAGTTATTGAAACTGGTCGATGAAGATACCAATGCGTTCAATAACATCATGAATGCCTTTTCATTACCGAAGAACACGGATGAAGAAAAAGCGCAACGCACACTGGCCATACAAGAGGCTACAAAATATGCAACAGAAATACCATTGCTCACCATGAAGAAAGGCTTCGCGTGTTTCCCTCTCATTAAAGAAATGGTGAAGATTGGCAACCCGAACAGCGTGACGGATGCAGCCGTAGGAGCACTATGTATACGTACTGCGATTTATGGTGCGTATCTCAATGTCAAGATCAATGCATCAGGATTAAAGGACAAGGTTTTGTCGGCACAATTCATTGATGAAGCGAATGATATCCTTGAAAAAGCTAAAGCCGAAGAGACGGAAATCCTTAGGCTGACGGAGGAGAAGATGTAATTATCCATCTTCATTTCACAAAGGCTTCGCTTATTTCAAATCGCCCAACATCGCTTTTACCTGCGCATTGGAAGGATCGAGTTTCAGCGCATGAAAGAGCAATGGCTTGATCAGGATATCGGCACCGGTTTGATGATAGACCACCGCCAGGTTGATCAATGTCTGCACATGATCAGGATTGAGCATGACCGCCTTTTGCAAAAACATCTTCGCCAAAGGCAGATTGTTTTCCTGCATGGCGATATAACCTAGGTTGCTGTTGGCAGATGTGTATTTCGGATTTTCATTCACGATGAATTGAAAAGTCTTTTTCGCCAGCGCGAGATTATTGGCGTCCAGATAAGCACTTCCCAATTTGTTTTGAAAATCGAGGGAATACGGTTTCAACGAAACAGCCCGTTGCAAAAATTCTATACTTCGCTTGGTATTCTTTTCATTAAGCAAGGCTTCACCGATACGATAGCAAGTCCATGCATCCTTAACTTCGGCCGCTTTTAGCTTCGCCGTCAAGGATACGATCTTCGGATAATTCTCCAATAAGAAGTAGGCACGTATCACATCATTGTCTGCATTCTCATCAATATCGATATCCGCTTTCTTCAGATAACTGAACGCACTGTCAATGAGTAGTTTGCTGGGTTCGTATCGTTCGTAGAATTCAAGAAAGCCACGCGCCATGGTTCGATCATCGACATCATCATTATTGTAACATTTCATGCCGAGGAAGCGAACAATTTCCTTCTTGTTTTCAACCTGTGGCCTGCGGCGAATAAAGTGATCCGTCACCGCCACATGCGGTATATCGATACTGCCATTCTTAGGCATATGGCATTCAATGCAATTATCGTTTTTAAGATTTCGTGATTCAATCTTCTCTTTACATTGACTTGTTTGTCCGTGACAATTCTTACAGGCATTTATATATTGTTCCTGCGGCGTAAATTTCACACTGATATGCGGATTGTGACAATTGATGCAACTCATCTTGCCGGAGTTGACAAAGCATCGGCTCATTTTCATGCGTTCGACATGACTGGCCATGATCATGTTTTTTTCTTCACCGCTATACGTCGGCATAAATACATTGACTGTTTTATGCAATTCATCCGAAGGCAGATAATCAAAAAAATTCTTGCCATCATGTAGGACCGCTATCCCTTGAAGATGGCAACGCTGACACAAATTATTCTGTTGCTCGATACTCAGTTTCCTTGGGTTCACTATCGTATAATCCGACGCCTTGGATGTATCGATGATCTCGCCGTCTTGTTTCGCTGCCACGTGCACACTACCCGGTCCGTGACAACGTTCACAATCGATTCCGAGTTTAACGGTCTTGTATTTATTCAGGCTTCCTTCTACGAAATCAGGGTACCCATTATGACAGGTGATACATTCTAATTCAATCTTACGATCGAAGCGACTGTTCATTCCTTTCTCGAATCCCGGCGCCAGATCCCATGTCCCTTTTTGGGTGTAAAAGGTGATCGGTGCTTGATGAAGATAACCATTGATATTGATGATATGCGAATTGGTATGTTGTCCGCTGCCAACAATATAACTGACCTTCTCCATTCGCTTGTGGACAGTATCTTTTCCTTCCAATCTAAATTCAAGAATACAAAGACTATCCCCATCCCAATAAGGCTTATAATAAAAATCCTTGATGGAATCGTAGACCAATGCTTTTGAAGGAGAATAATCGGCGGCTGATTTTGCTTTGTTGGCAAGGCCCCAACTTTGCCCCATTCCTGTTTGGATGAATGAGCGATAAATTTCGGCGTGACAGGTCGCGCAAGTTTGCATACCGACATATTCTGCATTACCAGGTTTTACATTCAAATAAGGATTCTTGTCTTCGGTATGGCAATTCACCAATATTAAAATCAATGACAAGAAAAATAAACCATATAATACAGCTGCCCTCATGTGCTGTAAATATATATCTTCGAGTTTATTAATCTTCGGGCACATGAAATTATTTTACATCTTCTTGCTGTTTGCGTTGCCTGTGTTATTTTTCAATAGCCCGTTAAACGCACAGAATTTCGATATCAATACATTGAAACAGATCAATCTGAATCGAAATACCAAGTTGGATAAACCGATGAAATTCATTTCGAATTCGGGAGGCTATATCGGTGTGGGCGTACCTGCAACAGTTTGCCTGGCTGCATGGATTCAACATGATAAAACATTAGCGGAGAAAGGCATCCAAATGTCATTGGCGTTAGCGGCAAACACATTCACAACCTTTGCGTTGAAAGGAATCATCAATCGCGATAGACCATCTATCACCTATCCATATCTGCAGGCCTTTGAAAGTAAAAGGCATTATTCGTTTCCATCTGGTCATACCTCCAATGCGTTTTGTGATGCCACATCATTAAGTCTGAATTTTAAGAAGTGGTATGTGATAGTTCCTGCATATACCTGGGCTTGTGCGGTTGGCTATTCGCGTATGCATCTGGGCATGCATTATCCGAGTGATGTGCTGGCAGGTGCCATTATAGGTGCAGGTTCGGCTTGGGTCACCTACAAAGCGAATAAATGGATCAAGCACTATTTTACCGTACGATATACTAGTAACCCATCAGAATGATTCACGTAAAAAAAATTGTGGTAATCGGTGGCGAAAGCACAGGCAAGTCGACCCTATGCGAACAGCTTGCTTCGATTTACAAAACAGCGTGGGTAGAAGAATATGCAAGGACCTATTTAGAAAATTTAAACCGACCTTATGTTCAGGATGATTTGCTTGTTATTGCTAAAGGGCAAGTCGCATCAGAAGAATATTTTATACAAGATGCTGACCGATTGTTGTTTTGTGATACCGACTTGCATGTCATCAAGGTTTGGAGCGAATTTAAATATGGAGAATTTGACCCCGTCATTTCTGAGATGATGAAGAGAAATTCATATGACGGATACATTCTTACATCGCCTGATTTTCCATGGAAAGAAGATCCGTTGCGGGAACATCCTGAGCCTGCGTTGCGAGAACATTTTTTTTCTGTTTACCATACGATTGTAGCGGAAAGCGGATTGCCGTATTGTATAGTCAAAGGAAATAAATCCGAACGAATGCAGATAGCCAGGGAATTTATTGACGGACTACTAAACGATTAAGCATTGATTATTTTCTCCAAGGCCTCATCATACGATGTTTTCCATTGAGCGATATCGCCCCAGCTTGCAGCATTGACCATTACTTCTGACGCCGTTACTTCACCTACTTTTTCAAACGGACAATCGACCAACATGCTTTCAAATGTCGCGATATGTTCTTTCTTCACACTCACAACGATACGGCTTTGCGCTTCGCCAAATAGATACGCATCAGTTCTGATAGTCATATCCGCTTGCGTGCAGATGAAACCAAGATTTCGTTGTTTCGCACTTTCTACCAAGGCCGTAAACAAGCCGCCGTCAGCCACATCATGCGCCGATTGTATGATCTGTGCATGAATCAAACGAAGGGCAGTCTGCTGTACCAAAAACTCTTCATCCATATCAAAATATGGAGCTGGTGACAGATTCACACCCGCCAATTTATGGAGATATTCGCTGCTACCTAGATCATTTTTACTTTTTCCTATGATATAAATTGCATCGCCTTCCTGTTTGAAATCCATCGTCATTCGTTTACTAATATCTTCAATGATACCGACCATACCAATGGTTGGTGTCGGATAAACCGCACCATCAGGCGACTGAT
>CAIRSV010000334.1 GCA_903881265.1 uncultured Bacteroidota bacterium | reverse complement strand
TTATATTGGTTAGCCAAAGGTGATTGGGTCCAATACTGAGACCAGAAGCTACCATTCACTTGAAAATTATTCCCAATGACATGCGCAATTTCAACTTGAGCTGAAGGTAAAACCATTTCAATTCCTGGATTACCTGCTATATTCGGATTTTTATTTGTGTCGAGAAACTTCTTACATCCTCCAAGCATCAAGGTGCTTAAGGCGAGGAAAGCGACTATTTTATATTTTGTATATTTCATATTTAAATGTGTTTTGTTTTGTTTAGAAAGTTAAACCTAATCTGAATCCATAATTTCGTACTGATGGTCTTGCACTGAAGTCAAAACCTTGTTCGTTTGACGCACCGCCTGAATTCACTTCAGGATCTACGTAGTCGTTTCCTTTGTTAGTCCAGATTAACAGATTGTTTCCGTAGATCGATAATGACCCTGAACCAATAAATGTTTTGCTGAACCATTGTTGAGGAAGTTTATAACCTATAGAAACCTCTCTTAATTTAACATAACCCGCTTTAATCAAATCCTGACCTGCAGGTTTAAGATTCGCAGCTGTATAGTAATTATACACATCCGTTAAAACATTTGTGTTTGTTACATAGTCGCCATTTGAATTTTCATACACTGAATTATTCCAAAGGAATGGTTGACGATCATTTAATGTAGTTGACGGCGTTACACCCACAAATTCAAGAATATCCTTCGTGCGTGAGTATAAATATCCACCTTGTTTTGTATCGAATAATACATTGATGCTAAGGCCTTTAATAGTCAAGCCAGTTCCCCATGAAGCCATAAACTTAGGTTGGAAAGAACCAAGATAAACTGGTGAAGTGGTAGACTTAGGTGCACCTGTTGCAGAATCAATCACTTGATTTCCGTTGGCATCTTTCAATAAATCGATTGCATAGAACGTACCGAATGGTTTACCTTTTGCCGCTACGATACTCATACCAGAATAACCACCAAGAACAATTTGGTCAACGCCACCTGGTAAGTCAAGAACTACGTTTTTGTTTCTTGTATAGGTACCGAATACATCCCAACGTAAACCTTTACGCTTGATAGGAGTTAAACGAAGACCTGCTTCAATTCCTGTATTTTTAATGGTACCCGCATTGATAACACGTGATGTAAATCCTGTTGAAGATGGTGTAGGAACCGATAAGATTTGATCCTTCGTTGTGTTACTATACACTGTAAAATCAGCACTAATGCGATCTTGTAAGAATGCTACTTCAATCCCTATTTCTTTACCCAATTGACGCTCAGGTTTCAATGCAATGTTTCCGATTGAGTTTTGAAATGTGAAACCAGGGACATCATTGAAAGGGAAAATATTTGATCCGAATCCGCTGCTGACTGTGGTACTTACAAATCCAGGATTGTTATTTTGATAAGCAAGAGCGTCATTACCTACAGAAGAAATATTAGCGCGCAATTTACCATAGTTGATAACTTTCTTAGCCGCATCTGACAGGTGTTGACTAAATAACCAAGATGCACTGATTGATGGGTAGAAATACGAACGATTAGAAGCATCCAATGTTGAACTCCAATCATTTCGTCCTGTCATTTCAAGGAAGAAGAATTTATCGAAGTCAAAATTTACGGTAGCATACATACCTACTTTTCTGCTGCTTGACAAGTTGTTTGCTGAAGCAATTTTACTTTTAGCGTTATCGAAATTATAGAAGTCTTCGATCACTAAACCATTCGTTACAGGATCGATATTTGATGAAAGGAAATTACTGCGTTTGCTAACCACTGAATGACCAATGACTGCACTAATACCTAACTTATCAACTTGATAATTCAAACTCAACATCAAATCATTGAAATACGAAGAGAAATTATCTGTTGATTCATAATAACCGCCGTTAAACGATTTAGGAGAACCACCATAGAAATCTTCCTCAAAGGCAATCGTATTTAATTTTGGTGATTTCAGATAGACGCGATCAGAAAGTACTTCACCACCGAAACGATTCGAAATCGTTGCATGTGAACCTAAACGATAGCCAAGTGTCGTCTGACCAATTAATCTGTCGTATTTATTTCTGTTATCAAATGCCTGAGCTGCCCAATAAGGATTTTCTGTGTAAGCGCCATAATAACCATAACGACGAACACCATTTGAATCGGTATAATCTTGTGAATTGAAAACATTGTTCAAATCTTTCAGATTCCCGATAGGAATATCGCGAGGTTGTTGACAAACATTGTTCCAAACAGAACCCCCACCTTGTCCACCTTGATCTACACGAGAACTACCGTTGATATAGTTCAAATTAATGCTACTATATAGGTTGTTTGTAAAATCGTGGTTCGCGTTCAAACGAATGCTGTATTTATCAAGGAACGTATTAGGCACAACTCCTTTACTATTTAATGTATTCAAGCCTACGAAGTAATTTCCTTTGTCTGTGGCACCTGAAAGCGATAAATTATTTTCCCAAGCCTTACCAATATTGAAGAAATCCTTCACATTGTTTTCTTGAGCCTCATAACGCTTAACACGTTGTTGACCGTTAATCACCTGACCCCATGGTCTAAGTTCTCCATTGAAAGGAAGACCCCAACTAAAGTTTTCTCTTCTATCATCAGGCACTCCATTCAAATCGCCTTGCCCATATTGATTTTGGAAGGTTGGATATTTCAAGATATCTGACCACGCATAGCCTGTTGTAAATGACACTTCATTCTTACTAGCTTTCGATTTTGATTTACCTAATTTCGTTGTAATCATAATCGCACCATTGGCACCATCAGATCCATAAAGTGCAGTAGCAGCAGCACCTTTCAATACCGAAATACTTTCGATATCATCAGGATTAACGTCATTACCGCGGTTACCGAAATCCACTTGCTTCAAACTGTTGCTACGTGTTCTGTTTCCGTTATTAATTGGAATACCATCTACTACGATCAATGCGTTGTTATTACCTCCGATTGATTTTTCTCCACGGATAACAACCCTTGTAGATCCACCAGGACCGCCAGTTGTACTAGTAATATTAACACCCGAAACTTTACCTTGTAATGCGCCAAGGGCACTTACATTGTTACCGTTGTTCAATTCAGCATTATTCAGGGTTGTTGTTGCATAACCCAAACTTGCTTTTTCTCTTTTAATAGCTTGAGCAGTGACTACCGTCTCACGAAGTGATTGTTGGTCTGTCACTAATTTTACACTCATACCATCTTGTGCTGACTTTTCAGTTGGTTTCATACCAATAGCTGTAATGGCTAATGTGGCTCCGTCTTCAATTGTCAACTTAAAATTCCCGTTCACATCCGTCACGGCTCCTTTGCTTGTTCCTTTTACACGAATTGTAG
This sequence comes from uncultured Bacteroidota bacterium, assembly GCA_903881265.1. Taxonomy (GTDB): domain Bacteria; phylum Bacteroidota; class Bacteroidia; order Chitinophagales; family Chitinophagaceae; genus OLB11. The sequence goes on along the minus strand of CAIRSV010000334.1, from coordinate 986 downwards.
CGCCTGGAATTGGATCGCCCTTGTCGTCTAAAATCTTACCTCTGACCGAACTAGATTGCGCTAGCAAACCTTGCAACCCGATGAGCAGTACTGTTAGTGTTAATAATAATCTTTTCTTCATGCTTTTTGTTTTTAATTAAGAAATAATTGATTTCATCTCGTAAAACTAATATAAGTTATTTTTATATTCAAAGTAAATTAACATTTTTTTCTAGTTTCTTGGGAAATTCTTTTTGAAAATACGTGAATTCACATGATGATTTATAATATGTTTCCTTTTTTTATATGATTATCAACGATTTATAGACCATGAATTTATTTTTATTTGAATTTAGTTGGAAACGACCAAAAGAAACATTTACATTTGCACTCCTTATAAAAACTAGGATTTATTAAAATTAGAATACAAGAATGAGACATTTAAGTTACAAAACAAAATTCGCAAACAAAGAAACACACAAGGCCGAATGGTTTGTGGTCGATGCAACCAATCAAACAGTTGGACGTTTGTGCACGAAACTGGCTACCGTATTAAGAGGTAAACATAAGCCTACCTATACGCCACACGCTGATGCCGGTGATTTCGTAATCGTGTTAAACGCCGAGAAAGTGGTGTTTACTGGAGACAAATTAAACCAAAAGGTATACCTCGATTATAGTGGTTACCCAGGTGGTCAGAAAGAACAGACTGCTAAAGTATTGTTGGCCCGTCATCCTGAACGTATCGTTGAACGAGCTGTTAAGGGAATGCTTCCTAAAAACAAACTCGGTCGTGCTATGTACAAGAAGTTGCATGTATATACAGGCGACACGCACCCTCATAGCGCTCAAAAACCAACTGAATTAAAATAATATTTACCCCCCTTATTATAAAAACTAATTAAACAGATGATCTACGAGAGATAAATAAATTCTCAGAAATGGCTTCTGAATGGTGGGATCCAAATGGAAAATTTGCACCCTTGCATAAATTTAATCCTATTAGA